>JAAFYY010000002.1 GCA_014284505.1 Streptacidiphilus sp. 4-A2
GCGCTGGACCTCGGTGGGAAGGGCGGCCCACAGGACGGCGGAGCGCAGCAGCGGGTGACGGAACTCCACCACCGGTGGGGTTGCCCCGACCGTCAGCACCCGGGCGCTCACGGCCGGCTCCAGGGCCGCGGCCGGCAGCTCCGCGCCGTGCGCCGCCGACGCCGCTCCGAGGATCTCCCCGAGGTCGTCGCTGTCGTCGACGGCCGCGGCCAGCAGGACGGCCCGGGTGGCGGCGGCAGGCCGACCAGCTCGGGACGAACGCCCGCCGCAGCCGGACAGTGGCCGGCAGCGCCGCGAACGGGCGGCCCGGGGCGGTGGCGCACGGCCCTGGACGCCCCTCCTCGCAGGAACTGCTCGCCGAGCACCACCCGGCGCTGTCGTTCTCCACGCGCCTGCGGGTCGTCGAGGCATCCGCCGGCAACCCGCTCGGGCTGCTCGAACTCCCCACCGCCCTGGCAGCCGCCGCACCCGCCCCGGGCCGCCGTTCGCGGCGCTGCCGGCCACTGTCCGGCTGCGGCGGGCGTTCGTCCCGAGCTGGTCGGCCTGCCCGCCGCCACCCGGGCCGTCCTGCTGGCCGCGGCCGTCGACGACAGCGACGACCTCGGGGAGATCCTCGGAGCGGCGTCGGCGGCGCACGGCGCGGAGCTGCCGGCCGCGGCCCTGGAGCCGGCCGTGAGCGCCCGGGTGCTGACGGTCGGGGCAACCCCACCGGTGGTGGAGTTCCGTCACCCGCTGCTGCGCTCCGCCGTCCTGTGGGCCGCCCTTCCCACCGAGGTCCAGCGCAACCACGCGGCGCTGGCCGCGATGCTGCCGCAGGAACCGGACCGGCAGGCCTGGCACCGCGCCTGTGCGATCATGCGCGCGGACGAAGAGCTCGCCGTCGAACTGGGGCAGGTGGCCGCACGGGCGCACGGACGCGGGCCATGGGGCTGGCTCTGGCCGCCCTCCAGCGCGCGGCGCAGCTCACCGCCGACCGCGCACAGCGCGGTACCCGTCTGCTGGCGGCCGCCGAACTCGGCTACGACCTGGGCCAGGCCGAACTCGCCCGGTTCCTGCGGGCCGAGGCGGAGTCCCTGCCGCTGGGGCTCGCCGACCGTTCCCAGGCCGTCTGGCTGCGTGCGGTGTTCAACGAGGACCGCCCGCCGAGATCGACGGACTGCCGGGGCTGATGGCCCTCGCCGAGCAGAACCTGCACGCGGGGGACACCCGGCGGGCCCAGCAGATGCTGCTCCTCATCGCCCGGCTCTGCTGGTCGGTGGAGGCCGGGCCCGGCCTGCGGAGGGCTGTCGACGACGTCGTCGCCCGGCTCGGTACCGGCCCGGACGACATCGCGGTGACCGCCCTGACCGCCCTGATGTCGCCGGTCACCGGCGGCGCCGAGGTCGCCGGGCGGCTCGCGGACTGGGATCCGGACGGCCGGGAGCTGGGCGAGCTCTGGCTGGCCTCGGTCGCCGCGTTCGCGGTCGGCGAGTTCGCGCGTGCGGAGGACCTGGCCCGGGCGACCAGCGATGCACTGCGCCGGAAGGGACACGTCGGGCTGCTGGTCCGGCCTGGTGCTGCGCGCCACGAGTTGCGCGTACACCGGTGACGTGGGGGTTGGCGCCGCGGCTGCGGAGGAGGCGAGCCGCCTCGCGGAGGAGAGCGAGCATCCGCTCTGGTGCGCCGGTTCCTACTTCTCCGTCGCTGATGTCGCGGCTGTGCGCGGAGACGTCGGCCTGGCGGAGGAGATGGTCGACCGGGGCGCCCGGGTGGCCCACGCGTCGAACAACCGCGCGTTGGTCAACGGGGCGCTGCACGCCCGCGGCCTCGCCGCCTTCGTCGATGAGCAGTACATGGCGGCCTTCGAACTGATGGCGCAGATGTTCGACCAGGACGGCCCGACGCACCACCCGGCCCGGAAGTACTGGCTGCTGCCCTTCGTCAGCGAGTGCGCGGTGCTCAGCGGCGAGTCCGAGCGGGGCCGGGCCCTGCTGGCCGGGTTGCGCCCGCCGCCCGGAGTGGTGCTGGGGCCCGAGACCCGCTGCGGCATGCTGTACGCCGAAGCTGTCCTCGCCGAGGACGGGGACGCGGCCGAAGCCTTTCAGGCTGCCTTCGCCGGCGGCGTGGCCGAGCGGCCGTTCCTCGGGGCCCGGTTGCAACTCGCCTATGGCGCGTGGCTGCGGAGACAACGGCGTCCGCTGGACTCGCACGGCCCGCTGCGGGCGGCGCTGAGCACCTTCGAGAGGCTGGGCACGAAGCCGTGGGCGATCCGGGTCAGGCGTGAGCTGGAGGCCGCCGGGGTGGCCGAGGTCGAGCCGGGCACGGCGTTCGCCGGCGAGGGCTGGGAGATGCTCTCACCCGGGAACGCCAGATCGCCCGGATGGCGGCCGAGGGTCTCGGCAACCGCGAGATCGGCCAGCGGCTCCACCTGTCCCCGCGCACCGTCGGGACCTACCTGTACCGGATCTTCCCAAGCTCGGCATCAGCTCCCGCAGGCAGCTGTCGTCGGTACTGGGGGCCGAGTGCGCGTGACTCAAGCGACCGCAGTCATCTGACAGATGCCGCCGCCGGCGGCGTGCTCCAGGCTGGGACCACTGCACACGGTGCGCCCGTCCGCCTCACGGCGGGTCCGCCGCGAGCCGGGCCGTCAGCTGGCTCCGGGAGGTGATCTGGAGTTTGGGGAAGACCCGGTACAGGTGCGATCCCACGGTCCGGTGTGAGAGGAACAGGCGATCTCCGATCTCGCGGTTGGACAACCCCTCCGCGGCGAGCCGGGCGATCTGCAGCTCCTGGACGGAGAGCAGCTGGAGCGCGGCCTGGGCGGGGGCGTACGGTCGCTCGCCGGAGGCCCGCAACTCGGCGCCGGCCTGTTCGGCCCAGGTGACGGCACCGAGCAGTTCGAAGGCGCTGTGCGCCGAGCGCAGCTGCTCGCGGGACTCGGCCGTGCGCCAGCGCCGCCGCAGCCAGCTCCCGTACGCGTGCTGGACGCGCGCGCGGACCCAGGGCCAGCGGAGAGGTCGGCGGCGAGTCCGGCCAGGTAGAGGGGTTCGGCGTCGGCGTCGTCGGCCAGCACCGCGCGGGTGTAGAGGAGGTGGACGTGCAGCAGCGGCGCCGGGGTGACCCGGGCGACCTGCTCCATCCGCGCGAGCACCGCGCGGGCCTCCTCCCTGCGGTCTACCTGCAGCGCGGCCTCGGCCAGGAACATCAGTCCGCTGAAGCACTCGCGCTGGTGGTACGCCGGATCAGCCGGATCGAACAGCCGGCGCAGTTCCGCATAGGCCTCGACGTGGCGGCCGGCCGCCGTCAGCGCGTAGCCCCGGCCCAACTGGACGCAGGCCAGCAGGTTGTTCAGCCCGCCGACCTGCATGGACGCCTCGGCCTCGGCGGCGTAGCGCAGTGCCCCCCGGTGTCCCCGCGCAGGCCCAGTGCCCAGGAGCTGTTGACCAGCATCCCGGTGGTCCACATGGGCTGCCCGGTCTCCTCGGTGATGTGCAGGCCCTCGGTCGAGTTCTCCGCGACCCGGTCCCAGTAGCCGCAGTCCAGTCCGATCCGGCACAGGATGCCGAGCACGTGCGGCAGCAGCCCGAGCTTCCCCTGACGCCGCAGCTGGTCCTCGGAGCGCCGCAGCAGGTCCGCGGAACGGACCTGGTCGCCCACGGCGTGCGCGGCCATGCCGAACAGGCGCAGCGCGTTGGCGTCGGTGACCTGCTGGAGCGGGATCCGGGAGAGTTCCGCCATGACCACTTGGCCGCGCAGCACCGGTTCGGCAAGGGCGAGTACGGCCACGCGGCGCGGATCGTCCGCGGATCCCCGCAGCTCCTCGGTGACCGCACGACGCGTGCGGCGGCGTCGGGACCGGCGTCGGCCCACCAGCAGCGCAGCGCGGCCCGAGCAGGAGGTTCAGGCAGAGGTCGGACTCTCCGTCGGCCACGGCCCGCTCGGCGTTGTCGCAGAGGTCGTCCACGCGTCGCGCGTCCCCGGGGACACCGTCGCTGAAGATCTCCCGGAGCCATTCGCGGCGGGCCTGGTCCAGTGGTGCGAGGGGGATGCCGCAGGTGGCGGTGAGCAGTCGGTCGACCAGGTCCGCCCTGCCCAGGTCGAAGGCGTGCTCGGCCGCGAGCAGGAGCCGCCGGACCCGGCGGGCGGGGTCCTGAGTGAGCTGCGCCGACCGTTCGAGCGCCTGGATCGCGGACACCGGGGATCCGCGCCGGAGCGCGGTGCGGTGGCTGGCCTCCAACTCGTCGGCCACCTCGTCGTTCAGGCCCTCGATGGCCTGGGCCCGGTGCCAGGTCCGGCGGTAGGGCTGGTCGAGCAGGGCGTCGGCCAGAGCCGCGTGGGCCGCGCGCTGCCGGGCCGCGGGCTCGGCCTGCTGCACGGCGGAGCGCACCAGCGGGTGGCGGAACGTCACCCGTCGTCCGTCGAAGAGCAGCAGCCCGGCGTCCAGTGCCGGGTTGAGGGCGTCGACTCCGAGTGGCTCGCCCGCCAGGCCGGACGCCGACTCCAGGATCTCGGAGGCGTCGCCCTCCGCGTCGACGGCGGCGACGAGGAGGATGTCCCGGACCGCCGGGGCAGGTCCGCGGTACGGCCGGCGAAGGCGGCCTCCAGCCGCTGGTTCAGCGGGACGGCTTCGGACGGGGGCCGCCCGGCCGGGCCGCGGTCGGCACGCCAGGCCAGCGGGAGTTCCACGAGTGCCAGCGGGTTGCCCTGGGACGCCCGCAGGATGCGCTCGCGGTCCCCGACGCTGAGCTCCCCGGCATGGCGGCGCAGCACGTCCCGGGCG
Source organism: Streptacidiphilus sp. 4-A2 (assembly GCA_014284505.1). GTDB lineage: Bacteria > Actinomycetota > Actinomycetes > Streptomycetales > Streptomycetaceae > Streptacidiphilus. Next base: position 4,760 of record JAAFYY010000002.1, read on the forward strand.
GAGCCGGCGTCGAGCCCGCCCAGTACCAGCTCCCGCAGTCCGGAGGTGAGGAAGGGGCCTGGATGGTCGGAACGGGTCGTGGCGACGACCACGACCGGGTCGCCCTGGACCCGGCGGGCGACGAAGGCGAGGGCGTCCTGGCTGGCCTGGTCGAGCCACTGGACGTCGTCCACGGCGACCAGCAGCGGACAGTCCGCGGCGGCCTCGGTGAGCAGGTTCAGCGTGGCCAGCGCGATCAGGAACGGGCCGGGCACAGCACCGGAGTCCGGCCCCTCGGACGCGTCCGGTCGGTCGGGGACGCCGAGGGCCGACCGCAGCGCCCTGCGCTGTGCGGCCGGCAGGCCCTGGGCGCTTCCCAGGACCGGTAGCAGCAGTTGGCGCAGACCGGCGAACGGAAGCCGGCTCCCGGACTCGACACCCGCCGTCGTCAGGACCTGCAACCCGCACTCGCGGGCCGACTCCGCGGCTGCCGACAGCAGCGTCGACTTGCCGATCCCGGCCTCGCCGACGATCACGGTCGCACCGCCCCCGGCGGCCACCTCCTGGATCGAGGTCCGCAGCAGCCGAAGCTCCGCCTCCCGGCCGAGGAGGAGAGGTACGGGCACAGCGGTCACTCGGGAACCCGATCTCGCAAGCGACAGGACGGCGGCGCGGACCGCTCTGTCGCAGGTCAGCAGCCAGGCTGCAGTATGCCCCAGAGCCGGAGGGCACCGGTAGGTACCCCGCGAGCACCCGCGGGCAGCAAGGCTTCAGCCGGTGGCGGAGCGGGGAGGCTGACCGGTGGTCACGTCCGTTCGCAGGTGGCGCCCGCTCAGTTGACGGCTGCGTCGTCGGCCGGCGCCAGGTGTTCCAGCGCCTGTCCGAGGGCCGCCCGGGAGGCGATGTTGAGTTTGGGGAAGACCCGGTAGAGGTGGGCGCCGACGGTACGGTGGGAGAGGTAGAGGCGCTCCCCGATCTGCTTGTTGGTCATGCCTTTTGCCGCGAGCAGGGCGATCTGCCGTTCCTGCGGGGTCAGCACGGCGTCGTCGTCGGACGCGCCGTCCAGGCTCGCACCCGTGGCGCGCAGTTCGCCTTCGGCCCGGCCCGCCCAGGTCAGAGCCCCAGACCCTCGAACGTGTCCAGGGCTGCCCGCAGCTGGGTGCGCGCGTCGGAGAGGTGGCGGGCCCGGCGCAGCCAGCCGCCGTAGCAGAGCTGGACCCGCGCCCGTTCGAAGGGCCAGCGGCTGGTGCCGGGATCCGCCAGGGCATCCGCGAAGACCTGCCCGGCCTGGTCGCCGTCCCCGGCCGCCAACGCCTCGGCGGCGCGCGTCAGCATTTCCATCCGGGGGGAGACCTGGTCGAGGCCGACCCGCCTGGCGGCGGCCGCGCATGCCTTCGCCTCCTCGGTACGCCCGGTCCGCATCGCCGCCTCCACCAGGTCCATGACCATGGCGGCGACGTAGGGGACGCGGGGATCCGGCCCGCCGAGCGGTACAGCGCGCGACGTCAGCCCGTAGGCCTCCTCGTAGTTGCCCTCGGAGAGCGCGAGCAGGGCGCGTGCGTGCAGGACTGCCGCTGTCGCCAGGCCGACCCGGCGCGGACCGGCCCAGGCCGCGATCTTCTTCGCCATGTCCTGAGCGGTGGCGGCGTCCCCCCGGCAGGCGGCCAGGAGCAGCAACTGGCAGCGCAGCGCCCAGGCGTAGAGCTGGTAGTCCGCCTCCTCGGCTAGGGCCAGCCCCTCCCGGGCGTAGCCGCTGCTTTCCTTCCAGCTGCCGGAGAGCCGGGCTTCGACGGCCAGCAGGAGCAGGCAGCAGAGCCGGCTGGACAGGGTTCCGCCGCCGCGCTCGTGCTCCAGCGCGGTCCTCAGCCGCGACCGGCACTCGTCCAGGGCGTCGATCTGCATCGCGGCCAGGCCCAGCCGCGGCGGGAACCAGTCCTGCCGACCCGGGGCGGATCCGCTGAGCTGCTCCCTGATCCGGATCCGTACGGCCCGGGACTGCTGGGCCGTGTCCGTGAACACCGAGCAGTACAGAGCGAGGTCCGCCGACACGCCGCCCGCGTGCCGCCGCGCGACGGCGTCGAAGGCGTCCCACAGGTCACCTCGCCCCCCGAAGCAGCAGGCGAAGAGGGTGGTGTACAGAGCCTCGTGCATACCCATGAAGGCACTGCCGCCGGGTTCGCCGCCGGGTCCGTCATCGGAGCCGCCTTCGGGTCCGCGTTCGGAGCCGCCTTCGGATCCGCCGTGTACGGCCTGCACTAGCAGCCTGTGCGCGGCGCCGACGTCGCCGTCGCGGTGCAGTTGCAGGTACGCAGCTGTGATCCGGGCCCACAGGAGCGGCTCGGGCACCGTGCCCGCGCGCGCCAGACATCGGCCAGCAGCCTTTCGGCGTGGCCGAGCTGGCCGTTGAGACTGGCGCCGTAGGCGGCCTTGGCCAGCCTGCTGACCCGGTCGTCCTCGGCCGGGCTCATCTCCGCCGCCCGAACCATGGTGTTCACCGCGTCGAGGCCCCGCCGCGTCCGCAGGCCCGCTCAGCAGCTGCCTCCAGTGCCGCTGCCACTGTCTCATCGGCCTCTACCGCAGCCCCTGCCAGATGCCAGGCGCGGCGGTCGGGGTCGTGCGTCAGGCACTGGGCCAGGGCGTGGTGCGCCTGTCGGCGCAGCGGGAGGGGCGTCATCTGTACGACCGCCGACCGGATCAGCGGATGGCGGAAGGTGATGCGGCCCTCCTCCAGGCGGATCAGGTCGGCCAGTTCGGCCGCCGCCAGGGCCTCCGCGTCCCAGTCGTCACCGGCCGCGGCCCGCACCATGCCGACGCTGCCCGAGCCTTCGAGGGCGGCCAGCAGCAGCGTCCGCGAGGTGGCCGTCGGCAGGCTCAGAACCCTTTCCGTGTAGAGGAGCCGGAACCTCTCGTTCAGCGGCAGCGAGGCGGGCAGCGGCTCGCTGCCGCTGAGCTGCCGACTGCCGAGCGAGGACGTCAGCTCCCGCAGGGCGAGGGGGTTGCCCCTGGCCTGCTCCAGCAGCGAACGCCGGACGGAGGCGGCGAGGGTGGGGTGGCGGCTGTCCAGCAACCGCCCGGCCGCGGTCCGGTCCAGCGGTTCCAGGTCCCGGACCGGGATACGGGTCTGCTCGAACTGGCAGGTGTAGCCGGTGCACGCCGCGGCCAGGATGACGGTCCCACCGGGTTCGAGCCGGTGCGCGACGAATCCGAGGATCTCCGCCGAGGAGCGGTCCATCCAGTGCACGTCGTCGATCAGCAGCAGCATGCGGGATCCCGCGGCGGCGTCGAACAGCGCCAGCGTGGCCGTCGATACGGCCAGCCTGCCCGGTGGCGTCCCCCCGCCCTCGCCGAACACCCGGTTGAGCACGTCCCGCTCACCCGGCTCCAGCCGGCCGGTGAACTCACGCAGGGGACGCAGAAGCTGGTGCAGTCCCGAGAAGGGGAGCTCGGCCTCGCACTCGACCCCGGCCACCCGCAGCACCCGGATGCCGGCCGCGCGCGCCCTGGCAGCGGCCTCGGTCAGCAGCGCGGACTTCCCGATCCCCGCGTCCCGCGGAGCAGCAGCACCTGGCCGTACGGGCCGCGGCCGTCCAGTAGGGCCGCGATGTCGTCCAGCTCCCGTCGGCGGCCGATCAGGCCGGTTCGCGTTCCGCGCGTGTCGTCGGCCGGGTGTTCCGCGGTCACCGTGTCGGGTGTGCGGGTGTGCGTCTGCGCGGGCAGCGTCTCCGTACTCATGTCGGTTCTGGCCTCTCTCCCAGGTGGCGCAGGCACCCGTGCGGCGTGCTTGCGCCGGGGGTGACCTGCACGTTCATTCTGCTGGGGCGGCACAGAACGGCGCGTGCGTCATCCGACTCAATCGACGCCGCGGAGGAGGTGGCCTGAACGGCACCTCAGGGGGGCACGACGGTTACCGGCGTCCGGGGCGATGGCTCAGACCGAGGTACCAGGGCGCCGTCCGGGAGCGCTTCCGGGAGGCCCGCCTCTCGGCGGAGAAGCTGCTCAGCACACGGGTGAGGATCCTCTTGACGCTCATGTGTCTTTTCCTTGCCGGGATTCCCGGTCCCGGTCCCGGTGCGGGGTGCGGGGTGCGGGGTCGGGTCCCACGCAACCGGACGGCCGGCACGGCGGGCAAGGCCTGGTGCGTGAATTGCCCGGACGGTCAACGGACATGGGCCTCGGGGGTGGAGACTGCCTTTTCCCCGCCGGAAGTGGATCCGCGTCGAGCACCGGTTCCACTGCCGGATTAGCGTGAACCGAAACGGCCGGTCCTCGGAGAATGCCCAGTTCCAGGCAACCGGAACACGGTCGCTCGTACACCAGTTATCGAATTCCAAGGAGACATCTGTGACTTACGACTACATCGTCGTCGGCGCCGGAAGCGCCGGATCCGTGCTGGCCGGTCGGCTGTCGCAGGACAGCACTGTCCGCGTGCTGCTGCTGGAGGCCGGTCCGGCCACCGGTCCGGCCGCCATGGCTGTCCCGCCCGCCTGGCTGGAACTGCTCGGGAGCGAGGTGGACTGGGGCTACGTCACGGTCGCCCAGGCGGGCACCGGCGACATCAAGCACTTCTGGCCGCGCGGCAAGGTGCTCGGTGGCTCCAGCAGCATCAACGCCATGGCGTTCGTGCGCGGCGACCGTGCCCCGTACGACGCGTGGCAGGCGTCCGGTGCGACCGGGTGGGGCTATGACGACCTCCTGCCCTACTTCAAGCGCAGCGAGACCCGCCGTCGGACGCGACTCGGCTCTGCGTGGCACGGACGGCCCCCTCCAGGTCTCACCGGTGAAGAACCGTCATCCGCTGGCGCAGGCGGTGTTCGACGCGGTGCTGGAGGCCGGCTACCCGGAATCCGATGACCCGAGCGGTGCGCGGCCGGAGGGCGCGGGCTGGTACGACACGAACATCGTCGACGGCACCCGGCAGAGTGCGGCCGACGCCTACCTGCTCCCGCACCTCGACCGGCCGAACCTGACCGTGGTCACGGGCGCGCACGTGCGACGGCTGATCGTGGACCAGGCGCGCTGCACCGGAGTGGAGTACGAGGTCGACGGTGATCGTCGACAGGCCGGCGCGGAGCGGGAGGTCGTGCTGAGCGCCGGTACCATCGGCTCCGCGCAACTCCTGCTGCTGTCGGGGGTGGGTCCCGCCGACCACCTGGAGGAGCTGGGGATCGAGGTCCTGGCGGACCTGCCAGGAGTGGGCGAGAACCTGCAGGACCACATCCAGGTGCCGGTGGTGTACCGCTCGACCCGGCCGGTCCACCCCGGCGAGAACAACCACGGCGAGATGCTGGCGCTGCTGCGCAGCGTCCCGGACGCCGCCGAGCCGGACATGATGGTCTACCCCGTCGACATGCCGTACGCCCCCGGCGCCGACGACCTGCCCGAGCAGGGCTACACCGTGATGTCGGTGCTCTCCCGCCCGCACAGCCGGGGGACCCTGCGGTTGGCGAGTGCCGATCCGTTCGACGCGCCGCTGATCGACCCGGACTACCTCGGCGACGACCGCGACCTGGAGACGCTGGTGGCCGCGCTGCGGGTCGCCCGCCGCATCGGCGAGGCCTCGGCGCTGGCACGCGTGCCGCGCGGTGGCGGGCGCAGGAGGCGGTGCCCGGCTGCGACACCGCCAGTGACGAGGCACTGCGCGCGTACATCCGCAGGACCACCGGCACCGAATGGCATCCGGCGGGCACCTGCCGGATGGGCACCGACGCCCTGTCGGTGGTCGATCCCGAACTGCGCGTGCACGGCATCGCCGGCCTGCGCGTCGCCGACGCCTCGGTCATGCCCGTCGTGCCGTCCACCAACATCAACGCGGCCGTCATCGCCATCGCCGAACGGGCAGCGGAGTTCATCAGCCGGGCACGGCCGACTGACGGCCGGACTGCCGACCGGACTGACGGCCGGACACAACGGCGTCCGGGAACCGCTCGTCGGAGCTGTTCCCGGACGCCGTTGTGCTGATGCGTCAGTTGCATTCGGCCGCGACCGGCCGCAACCCCGCAGCGGCCGAGCGAGGCGGTCCGGACCGGCACGCGCCGGAGCCTGCGGTCCCAACTGCACTGCCCCGCCCGCTCAGCCCGCTCCGCCGGTCAGAGCGAGATCGGCGGGCCCAGGATCTCGATTCCGTGACTGCGGGCCAGGGCGCTGAGCGCTGCCCGGTCGATCGGCGGAAGCTCTCCCGGGGCGGCACCGTCACGGGCGAGGGTGTACCGGCGGCGCGGACGAAGTCCTCGAAGCCCGACGGGGTGTGCATGGTCAGGAACCGGGCCTGCGGGCTGGTCACCACGAAGGCGTGCGGCAGACCGCCGCGGAGGAAGGCGACCGCCCCCGCCCCCGCAGGTGCTTCACGCCGTCCACCTCGACCCGCAACTCGCCTTCCAGGACCAGGAAGGTCTCGTCCGCGAGCTCGTGGCGGTGGAGCGGACTGGCATGGCCCAGTTCCTCCTCGTGCGACAGTACGGCGAACTGGCCGCCGGTCGCCGCGCCGTCGAGCTTGATGTTCAGGAGCCCGCCCAGGAACAGCATGGCCTGCTGCCCTTCGGGGGTGGTGATCGTCGGACCGCTGGGGTCCTGCAACTTCTCTGAATAGGTCATGCACTCCAGTGGACATGTGGCTGATGATCACGTCCAACACAGCTCTGATCTCTGTCCCATCGGACATCGCGGCGTTCCCTGGCGGTGACAACCGGCGGAGCGCGCAGGGCGCCGCGGACCGATCGGTGCCGGAGGCGCGGTGCTGATCAGCTTCGGACACTTCACCTGCGACGGCTTCGGTCGCATGACCGTGGTCGTCATGGTCGTCATGGTCATCGGGGTTTGGGTGCTCCGGTCGTCGATCCGCTGATCCCTGGACAGTCAGACGACTGATGCCTGGCCCGCCCGGGCACCGCAAGCTTGATGTCAGGTGGGCGTCCCGAAGTGATCCGATGCACCGGCGCGGGCTTCGGACCACTTCCCGTCCGCTGCTTGGAGTGCGCCCCGCCTCCCCAGGAAGGGAGTACCCGCCTGATGTCGGCCGCGGTGCCTGTTCGAACCCTGGAGGACCATTGAAAACGCAACGTGTTCCGCTGCTCAAGGTGTGGGAGTGGCAGGGGAAGCTGCCTGCCGCGGGATGGACGCGTCACTCTTCTACACTCCGCCCGGGGAACGAGGGCCCCAGCGGCGGGCGCGGGAAGGGCGGGCCCGGGTGGTCTGCGGGAACTGCCCGGTTCGCCGCGTGTGCGAGGCCTTCGCCCTCACCACGAAGGAGGAGTACGGCGTCTGGGGGGCTCACCGAGGCGGAGCGGGGGAAGCGCCTTGGGAGGAAGCGGTCATGATCCTGACCAGCACGCCGCACAGGACACATCGTCCACCGAAGGACCAGGAGACCCGTACGTGAGCCGAACCGCCGATGCGGAGCAGGGCGGATGGAGGATGTACCCGCTCGGTCGCGGCCACGGCGGCCGGATCGCCGCCCGCGGCAACTCACAGCCGACGCCGGTCACCGCTCATGCTGCGGCGACCGGTCATCCCCTGTCGCTCAGCTGCGACCCCGGAGAGGAGCGGCTCCGGGCCGGCGGACCCCGCGAGACGTCCGACTCCGCCTCCCTCGTCCCGGGGCTGGAGAGCAGACAGCCCGGCCGGTGTCGCCCCCGCCATGTCGGACGCGTGCCGACGGAGCGAATCGAGCGGCTGAGTTGACCCGTCGCGACACGACGCACATCCCTGCTGACGTCTTCGCCTGCGCCGTGACCATCGACGGCCCCTTGTGCGTCATCGAACCGATCGGCGACATCGACCTTTGTGCGCGCCCCCAGCTGTCCGGGGTGGTCTCGTGCATCCGCGCAGGCGTCCGAGAAGTCCGGGTGAACTTCGCTGGTGTCCCCTTCATGGACACCAGCGGCTTGGCCTTCCTGCACGACCTGCGGGAGCGCTGTCAGGAAACGGGCTCCCGGCTGTCGATCGACGGTCTGCGGTCCCAGCCGCTGCGGTTGTGCGTCCTGCTGGACCTCCTCCCGCCATCCGAGTGCCGGCCGTGGGGCCGTCCACCCGGTAGCCCGTCGTAGCCGTGGGATGAAATGCCCCATCCCTCAGAGTACGTCGCGTAGTTGGGGGGCCGCAGGTGTCCGCGGCACCCAGGAGCCGTTGCGTGCGGGGTGCGGGGTCAGGCCTCCACGGCTTGGCCGGCGGTGATTCCGGCGGGTGTGCTGCGGAACCAGCAGGGTTCGAAGTGGTCCAGGGAGGTGAGGTCGTCCCACTCGCGGTCGACGCGGTTGAGGATCTCGTCGGGTTCGCCGGGCCAGTCGAGGAAGTCACCGGGGTCGTCCGTGGAGTTGGACAGTTCTCCGGCGCGCATGAGGCCTTGTGACAGCAGGAAGGCGCACACGGCCAGGGTCTCGGTCTTGATGTCCTGGGGGCTCGGTGCTGTGCGGGCCTTCCACCAGGCGGCGGTTTCGCCTTCCACCAGCCGCTGGATGACGGTGAGGCCGACCCAGTCGTCGAGTCCCTGGTAGAGGACTTCTTCGACGACGGGGTGGTTGAGCGTGATCATTGTGCCTGTCATCCCTTGGGGAGGTGGATCTTCCAGGTTTTGCCGTTTGCTGAGGTGGCGTCGATGTCGATGGTCTCGCCGCCGGAGCTGGAGGTGATGCGGTACTGGATGCGGGTGCCGTCGGAGCGCAGGTAGGAGGCTAGTTTCCCCCTGGGCCCGGTTGCGGGGCGTCATCGGTGAGCTTGGCCCAGATCGCGTCGAGGGCGTCCGCCGAGCGTACGGTCCGCACAGGCAGGGTGAACACGCTCGACAGGGCGAGACAGGGCAGCCGCAGCAGCATGAAGAACATCGTGCCGCCTGTCGGTCGACGATCTCCAGCCGTCGACCGACACCCCTGAGTCTTGTGGTGCGCTTCGAGGGTCGGGAAGCACCCTGGCCTGGGTGGATGAGGTATTTGACACCCACAACGTGAGCGTGGGCTTGGTGACCTGGCGACGGCTCGCATCAGCTGACGGCCGACGAGCCCGGCGCGATGGGCCGGTACGGCGCCGGCCGGTGATCCTCTCCTCCTCATCTGACGTGTATCGGGCGTACATCGGCGCGGATCGAGCAATGATCTGTCGTTGAGCAGACCTTGCCACCATGGCTTCAGCAACCTGTACGACCGAGAGGGACAGAACGATGTCGAAGCAGCAGCCCACCCCAGGCCGAACCGCCCGGCGCTCCTCCCGCACCACCGGACTCGGCGTGCATGCCGCAACAACTTGATGTACGGCATCGAGGAAGTCCGCCCCAGGAGCAGGGCCACGTCTACGACTTCCTCGCGCCCTGGAACTACCACGAGCTCCCGGAGGCTCTCGGCTGCACAGGGTGGTACACCGCCCGCGTCACCACCCTCGGCGAGCTCGATTCGGCACTGGCCACAGCGGTCAAGCACGACAACGGTTGCTGTCTCGAGATGATGCCGGGCCGCTCCGACATCCCCTCGTCACCACCGGACGCTCAGCCGGACCTGCTCCACCGGAGCGCACCAGCCAATCCCGCACTGCCCGCGACAGCGTTCGCCGCCGCTGCGGAGGCTGTCAGCGGCGGCGGCCGGCTCTCGTAGCCAGGTCCTCATACGGTTGCGGTGGCGTCGGTTTTCGGCAGGCACAGTGTCGGGTGGAAGTGCAGTTCAGCGCCTGTCCGCGGCTTCGGACCCTGCGGTCCACGCCCTGGTATTCCTCATTTCTTGGCGATGTTTTCGCAACTGGCCCCGCACCGCGGAATGTGATGGAGAAATGGTGGACCTGGAACATGTCTTCTCTGCCTTTGAAGGCCAGCCCGTCGCAGCGGTCGTCGCCCCTTCGATGATGTTCGGCGGTGAGTGGTGGAAGGGCGATCGTATTCGCCTGGTCTTCGTCCGGGAGGGAGATGGCGTCCAGCCGTGCGCCGATGCGGACGGGTGGCAGCTGAATAAAAGCGTCTACCATCAGGGGCGGGCCTGCGAAATCGAGTACTGGTACAGCGGCGAGATCGAGGGTGCGATCGCCCGGGCGGAGGAATCGTCATCATCGGCAGCCGGCGGGGACGATATGCCGGCCTCGAGGACTCTCGCCATGTTCGACATTTTGATGCGCGGTGCCTGCCTGGCAGGGAATGAGCAGGTCGAGGCCTGGCGGGCGAGGCTGGCGCGGTCACATATTGCCGATGCCGTGTGCCGTACGGAGTTCAGGCAGGCCGGACGTCTTGTGGAGACGGCCATCTGTCTCCTCGCTGACGAGCTCCCCGAGCATGCGGTCATGCCGGCTGCGACCGCGTTCGGTCACGCAATCGACGGTCACCTCGCCAGGAACGGCTACCTCATCCCATGCGCATCCGAACGGCGGCAGCGGTATCAGCTGCTGAGTTCGCAGATGTCAGGCAGAGATCAGACGCTTTCTTTCGGGGATTACTGGAAGCTGCAGACCATGAGCGGCCTGGCGGAGGGCAGCTATGAAAGGTGGACCGTCCGGGCGGTGAACGCGTCACTTGCCATCATCGCCGCCGCGGACCTTGGACGTGATTTCGAGGGCCTGCTTGCCCTGTGGAGCACGGCCCATGCGGAAAGCGAAATGTGCGGTTAGCTCGGCGGCGGCAGCTGGCCGGCAGGCGGTCAACGGCAGCGATCAGGTGAGATTCGGGCAACCGGGGGAACGGACCAGGTCAAGATGTGCGGAATTGCGGGAATCGTAGGGCAGTTGACTCCAGAGCTCGATGCACAGTTGGCATCGATGGCAGACGGGCTCCGTCATCGGGGACCGGACTGTACTGCACTGCTGAAGTCGGAGGAAAACCTTGCACATTTCGCCATGAATACCTTGGCGATTATTTCACCGGACGAATCGTACGGGCCCTATCGCGACCCGGAGAGCGGTGTGATGATCACGTTCAACGGTGAGATCTACAACTTTCGCGGCCTTGCGGAGCGCTGGGGCATCTCGATCGGCCGCCATGAGACGGACGCGCATCTCGTGCTGCGGGCCTACCAGAAGTTCGGCGACGCCTGCATCGACGAGTTCGACGGCATGTTCGCGCTGGCGATCTACGATCCCCGTGATCGGACGGTGATCCTCGCCCGGGACGGCTTTGGCGAGAAGCCTCTGTACTACGCAATGTCCGGCGAGTATCTGACCTTCGCCTCGGAGCTGAAGGCGGTCCAGCGGTTCAGTGAGTTTCCCGCGTCCATCCGTCCGGAGTGGCTGTCGATCGAAAATCTCCTCGATCAGGACACGCCGTACCCAGACATCAGCCTGCTCACGCCCGGGACCATGGTCAAGTTCAAGGTGGCGGGCGGGAGCACCGAGCCGATCACTCGTACCTACTGGAATCTCGCCAAGACCAAGAGCGAGGTCCCGGACACCTACGCCGACGCGCTCGATCGCTTCGAAGAGCTGATCCTGGCGGCTGCGAAGAGCCGGATTCCTGACACGAAGACGGCGATGATGCTCAGCGGCGGTCTGGACTCGGCGGTCCTTGCCTACTTGATCAAGCCCGACTATCTCGTCACGGTCCGTTATCCCAACGAAGACCAGTTGGACGAGCTGGACAGAGCGACCCTGGTCGCCGAGGACCTTGGGATGGACCTCATCGTCGTCGAGCCGACGCCGGCCGACTTTGTGACGCGGTCAGGCCGGATCATCGAATCCATCGACTATCCGCTCGGGAACGCAAGCCTCCTGTCGGAGTACATGGGCTGCGAGAGAATCGCGGAGACCGGCGCGCGGGTTGTCTTCGGGGGAACGGGCCCGGACGAACTGCTTCTCGGGTACGTGCGGCATTCCCTCCTCCTGGACGGCCCGGATGGGGTCGGCGAGATAGAGCGGCTGACGTCGTACGCCCGCATGACGCAGTCCTTCCAGGTCAGCATGGATCGAGGGCACTCGGCGGCTGAGCGGTACTCGACGCTGCTGCTGCGAGGTCCCGACCTGGATCTTCGGGTGCGACGGACGATCTATGAGTCCTTCAGGTCGGCGGGCAGCATCGACAGGGGGCTCAGCATCGCCGATCTGTCCGTTACCTTCCCCTCGCTTCTCCTGTCCTCCGACAAGATTTCCAGCGCATTCGGCCTCGAACGGCGCTCGCCTTACCTGGCGCGAGAACTGGCGGAGTACTGCTACGCGCTTCCGCTCGAGTACAAGCGCCTGGGATCCGGAGTGACAAAACGCATCCTCCGGGATCTCGCAGAGAGGATCGGAGTGCCCAGAGCGATCTGGGCGGATCCTGGAAAACAGGGATTCGCGTCGCCGGTGCCGAAGTGGCTGAACGGAGAACTCCACGGCTGGTGGAGCGACCAGATATCCGAAGCAGTGGACGACGACCTGCTCCCTCCGCTGGCTCGTATCGCGATTCAGCGATCTCTGGCCGGGAGTGACAGCGACTTCGACCGCGACGGATGCAAGCGCTGTTCATCGCCCTGTGGTGGAAGCGGGTCTGCAGGTCAGCAGCTCAGCTCCAGCCGTGACCCAGAAAGCCAGCAAGTCTCTATGAAACGCGGGACGGATCCGTTGCCACCAGTCGGGAACCTCAATATCAGCGTGATCGGCACGGGATACCTCGGTGTCACTCACGCGGCGTGCATGGCAGAGCTCGGCTTCGACGTGCTGGCTCTGGATGTGGACAAGGAAAAGGTCGCCAATCTGGCAGCCGGCCGCCTCACCATCTACGAGCAGGGACTGGAGTCCCTGCTGAGCCGCAATCTCGGCAATGGTCGGCTTCGTTTCACCACAGACTACGAGGAGGTGGCCTCCTTCGGCGATGTCCATTTCGTGTGTGTGGGAACGCCGCAGCGGACAGCCGGCCGTGGAACGGACCTCAGCCAGGTCGAGAGTGTGATCAGGTCGCTCGCCCCGCACCTGGAACGCGAATGCCTCGTCGTCGGCAAGTCGACCGTGCCGGTCGGTACTGCGGAACGGCTGGCAGCTCTACTGTCGGAACTGGCGCCCGTCGGCGCCGAGGCGAAGCTTGCCTGGAATCCCGAGTTCCTCAGGGAGAGCTTCGCCGTCCAGGACACCCTGCATCCGGATCGCATCGTCGTGGGAGCAACCTCTTCTCAGGCAGTAGAGATATTGCGTCGCGTGTACGGATCGATGATCGAGAGGCGCACGCCGTTCATTGTCACGGATTTCCGGACTGCCGAGCTGGTCAAGGTTGCCGCGAACTCCTTTCTGGCGACCAAGATCTCATTCATCAACGCCATGGCCGAAGTCTGTGAGGCCGTCGACGCCGACGTCACGACGCTCGCGGAAGCCCTCTCCCACGACGAGCGCATCGGCGGCCGATTCCTGGTTCCCGGAATCGGGTACGGTGGCGGCTGCCTACCCAAAGACGTGCGTGGATTCATCGATCGGGTCGAGGAACTGGGGCTGAGCCGGGTCCAGTCCTTCCTCGAGGGGGTTGACCGGATCAACCTCGCACGCCGGGACCGGATTGTGGAGCTCGTGCGCGAGCAGCTTGACGGTGGTTTTGCGGGCAGGACCGTGGCGGTGCTCGGAGCGGCCTTCAAGCCCAACTCCGACGATGTGCGCGATTCACCGGCCCTGGCGGTCGCGGAGTTCATCCGCAAGGCCGGGGGCCAGGTGAAGGTCTATGACCCGGAGGCCACGCACAATGCGACCAGGACCCATCCGCAGCTGAGTCATCAGAAATCGTTGCTGGAGACCGTCACGGGGGCCGACGCGGTCCTGCTCCTGACGGAATGGGATGAATTTCGCAAGATGGAGCCCGACGGCCTTGCCTTCGCGGTTCGACGCAAGAACATCGTGGACGGCCGGAGTGTGCTCGATCCAAGCAGCTGGCGGACGGCCGGCTGGGATTTCCGCGCACCTGGAAGACCCGGGCACTAGCCGACGCCGCGGAGAAATCCCGGCAGACCTCGCTCTTTCCACACCCCGAAGGAATTCGACATGCTTCCAGCTGCCAGTCGGCTCGACACCCTGATTCTCGAATCCTGCGCCGAGCATGCAGATCGAATCGCCCTCATCGATGATTCCGGTCACGTCACCTACGGCGACCTGGCGGCGAGGGCGCGCCAGATCTGCGAGGAGCTGCGCCTGGCCGGACACCGGCGGGGAGAGCCGGTCCTCGTCGCCGTGGACAATCAACACGGCGATATGGCGTGTCAGCTGGCCGCGTGGGCGGCGGGCGGCACCGTGGTGCCGATCCATCGGGGAGTGCCGGCGCCGCAGCTCGCGGAGGTGATGGGGCGGACCGGTTCGGCCTGGCTGTTGTGCGAGCCATCGCTTCTCCCCGCCCAGTGGGCCGGGATCCCGCGTGAGGCCCGGGGACGTGGGTGCACCGACTCCAGGTGTCGGGGGAGCCACCTGCGGAACTCGGCGCCGACGAGGCCCTGGTCATCTTCACGTCGGGTTCGACGGGAACTCCCAAGGGAGTTGTCCTGTCTCACCAGGCATTCACCGAGAAGCTCTCGGCCATCAACAGCGTGCTCCCTTTCTCCGCCGGCGAAGAGAATCTGCACGTCCTGCATGCGAACTTCAGCTTCGGGCAATGGACCTCCCTGCTGACCCTTGCCACAGGTGGCACTCTGCGCCTCGTCCGGCGCTTCAACGCCGTCTCAGTGCTTCAGCAGCTGGTGGAGCACAGGGTCGCGAAATCCGCGGTGGTACCGAGCATGCTGCGGCTCCTCGTCCGGGAACTCGAGGACGAGGCAAACGGCGAGCTCGCGAAGGAGCTGGCGGAGAGGGGTTCGCCCGCTCTCTGGATCTCCGGAGGGGAACCGCTGTCCTCGGGGCTCGGCGGCAAGCTGCGGAGGCTGATGCCGGGTTCCGGAATGGCGGATGTGTTCGGGCTGAGCGAGAGCTCGACGTCGGATTTCATTCTCACCCCGGATCGCTATGACGCAGAGTCGGGAACGCTGGGCAGGCCCAGTCCCGGTGTGACCTACAAGGTGGCGGACGGCAACGGGGCAGAGGCCGGGCCGGGACAGGTCGGCGAACTCTGCATCTCGACGCCCTATCTGATGACGGGCTACATGGGTGATCCAGGCGCGACGTCCGAGGCGATCCAGGAGGGCTGGCTCCACACCGGGGACCTGGCGACGGTCGGTGCGGAAGACGGTCTCGTGAGGCTGGTCGGGAGGGCCAAGCACCTCATTTCCCGCGGTGGCATCAAGATTTCTCCGCTGGAGATCGAAGATTGCTTCTCGGCTCATCCAGAATGCGTGGCAAGTCTTGCCGTCGGAATTCCCGACGAAATCATGGGCGAGCGTATCGAGCTGTTTTTCGTTGCGGCGCGCCAGCCGCTTCCGAGCGCGGACGAGCTTCGTCGCTGGGCAAAGTCAAGGCTGGAGGCTTACAAGCTCCCCGACATCATCCATTTTCTGGACGCGCTGCCCCAGGGGCGTACCGGGAAAATCGACAGGATTTCCGCGCGGCGAATGGCCGAAGAGATCAGGGGATAGGAAAGTGACTCTGTTTGGCGTCTCGACCGGACTTCTCCCCATCGGGAGGATTTCGAGCAGTTGCTCGTCTACAATCCAGAAGTCATCGAGTTCTACAACTATCCGAGTTCCATGCTGGACCGGATCCGCGATTTCTGTGACAGTCATGGGATCAGGCCCGCGCTGCATACCCCGACGCCCTACGACGAGGACGAACCGCTGCGCCGGTTCGCGCCCACGGGTCCGGACGCAGCGGAGGCAAAGAAGGCGCTGCGCCTCGTCGAGAGGACAGTCGAGACCGCAGCGCGCTTCAACGCACTCCATGTGGTCGTGCATTTTCCGAGCCCGTACCCTCCTTATCCGGAGGAGGGGTTCCAGGAATTCTGTTCCGACTTCCTCGGGCAGCTGGACTCCTGGGTCGGCGAATATGGCGTGCCAATTCTCATCGAGAATCTGACGCCGCACCCGGCCCTGCACTCGCCCCAGCACTACCGGGATATCCTGCTGAGCCATCCGGCGCTGGGCTTCTGCCTCGATTTCGGCCATGCTCATCTACTGGGGGAGCCGGGGGCGCCGGAGAAATACGCCGAGCTCCTGGGCGAATCGATTCAGAGCATGCACATCTACAACACCTCCGTCGAAAGAAATCCGACGAGCGGGCACGAGGTCGGCACCCCGGAGCAGAAGGCTGCGGACGGGTTCCTCGAACTGGGGACGTTGATTCCAGCAGTGCTGAGGACGGCGAGGCCGGCCGCAGCGATTCTGGAATACAGCGGAAGGTCGATGGATCTCGTCGAGGCCGAAAAGAGTGCCCGCTGGATCCGCAATATGATCGTCAAGGCAAGGGAGAACTGAAATGGCGAATGCCCACCATGTAGAGCTTCTCGTGGCCGTTGCGACGGCCACGGGCGAGGACCGGCTCGGCGCGCTCAAGCTGCTGTCGGAAAGGACACAGCACCTGATCGACAAGACCGGTCGAGGGGTCGACCTGGTGGAAGCCGACCTGAGCAACCTCGACCTGAACGGTGTCGATCTGCGGAAGGCGACTCTGAGCCGGGCCCTGCTCCACGGAACCAACCTCTCGGGCGCGAACCTGGCGGAGATCACCATGGTTTGTCCCGGCATGGAGCGGACGAACCTGTCGGGTGCGAGCCTGCGTTCGGCGTATGTCCACGCCCTGGCGGCACAGACCTGCAAGTTCGACGGCGCCGACCTCTCCGGTCTCCGCGACGCCACAGGGACGATGTTCCACGGATGCAGCATGCGCGGGGTGGACCTGTCGGCCGGACACCTGGCGGGCTCCTTCTACTACCAATGCGATCTTTCGGATTCCTCGTTCGACAGGACGAACCTCCAGGGCTCGCTGATCAACGAGTGCCTGCTCGACAACGCGTCCTTCACGGACGCACGGATGGACCAGCTGTCCATCACCAAATCGAGCCTGCGGAGCACTGACTTCACGGGGGCCAGTGGCCGCAGCGTGGCGTTCCAGCGGCTCACCGCCAGCGACGGCCTGGTCCTCTCCGGCGCCAGCTTTCCGCTGCTGCGAATCGATTCGGTGCAGGGGTCGGGCTGGAAAGCCGTTCAGCTCTCGGCCACCGAGGCCGACCTCGTCGACGTCGCCGCGGACCAGGTCGACGCGAGGGGTGCCGACCTGGGCGGCTCCCGGATCAGGGGCTGCTCGTTCGCCGGCGCGGACTTCACCGGTGCGCAGTTCAGCGATGCGAAGATCAGCGCCAGTCGCCTGAGCGATGCGTCCTTGACCGACTGTCACGGTGAGAACCTGCACGTGGTCGAAAGCGATCTGGCCGGCGCCGACATGTCGAGCTTCATCGGCCGGTGCATGACCGTCCGGGACTCCAATATGGCTGGTGTCCGGCTTCGGAATGCCAATCTCTACCGGGCGATGATCACTGGCGATCCGCCGCGGGGCATGAGCCTGCGCGGCGCGGATCTGACCAATGCCACGCTCGTCCAGGCCTACATCGCGGCGGACCTGCGTGGAGCGCGGCTGGTCGGGGCGAACGCCGCCTACAGCCGGTTCAGCCAGTCGGACCTGAGTGGCGCGAACCTCCAGGGGGCCGGCATGTACCAGTCGACGTGGGTCAAGGTCGAGGCGCACGAAGCCGACGTCACCGGGCTCAAGGCGCCCATTTTCGTCGACAGGTGTCCTGGCCTTGCCACGGCGCTGGCGAAGGTCGAGGACCCGTCGGCACGGACGCTGGAGCAATACGTGGCCGGCTTCGCGAAGCTGTTGAAGCTCGGCCGCACCGGCTCGACCTGATCGTCACTCTTCCGTCGGCTGCCGTCCCGACGCGGTCGCCGCACACCGACCGTGCCGTCTTCGAGGTGGGACGACGGCGCTGCCCAGCCAGGCCTCGGAGCGGTTCATACATGTCAGAAGGAGCGAGACCATGGAAATCACTGCCGATACCTGGGCTGCGGGGAGCGCGCAGCTGGCCGATGCCGGTGTGACGATCGGGGCGAACGTACGCGTCAGCGTCGGCGACTTCACAGTCGGTGCAGGCGTGGTGATCCGCGACAATGTGACGATCGTCGCGGACAGCCTGGAGCTGGGCGACGGCGTGGTGATCGATGCCGGCTGCGATCTGCGATCCGGCAGGATCTCTCTCGGTCGCAGGACCGAGCTCCAGCGGAATGTCCGTGTGCTGGTCGCGGATTCCTTCGTTGTGGCGGAGGCCGGCCGGGTCGAGCGCGATGTGTCCATCACCTGCCGGAGCTTCGAAGCAGGCCGGCTCCTGTACCTGGGCAATGACAGCTCGGTGGGCTATGGCGGGACGACCGCCTCGACCTCGCATGTCAAGATCGGTGACCGGGTTGCGATCGGACCGCATTCGATCCTGAACGCGAATGATTCGATCACATTCGAAGACCAGGTCGGCTCGGGGTGCTACCTCTCGGTCTGGACACACGGGTTCCACTTCGGGCACCGACTGCTGGACGGCTATGAGGCAACCCTCGCGCCCGTGCACGTCGCACGGAATGCCTGGCTTGGCTACCATGTCACGTTGCTTCCCGGCACGACCATCGGCGAGAACACGATCCTCGCCGCCGGCGCCGTCGCGGCCTCGGACCTGCCGGCCAACGTCCTTGCTGCGGGTATCCCCGCGACGGTCAAGCGAGAACTCAGCGCGACCGTCATGAAGGACGACGTCGCCCGTGAGCGGATCGACGGAATCATGTCCGCCTGGGTCGCGGAGCTCGACTGGAAGGGATACAGCGCCAGGTTGATCGACGACGGCGTCGTCGAGTTCGAGCAGAGCCACCTGTTCTACCTGGACGCTCCGGGCACTGATCGCGGGGCGGCGGGGGAGCAGCGGAGGGTCGTCGTCCTCTCCCTGGAAGACAAGCCGCGCCCCGAGCACGGCGGTGACGGCTCGCTGACGTTCTTGCTCCGCTCGGGAGTGCTGATCGGCGAACTGGACGCGGTCAGTCATGACCTGCGGGACTTCCTGCGGAGGCACGCACTGCCCTGCGGTGACCAGCACTGCTTCGAAAGCCTTCCGAACAAGCGTTTCCAGAGGCTCGTAAATACCTTCGCCTAGAGCTCATGGGTAGCGGAGCCGTTCGCCGGTGCGGTGAATCGATATGGGAGGCAGTAAGCAAATGAACAGTACCGGTGGTGAGCAGGCGGCGGGTCTGCCGGCGGATCTCGACGGGAAACGTGATTTCGACCTGCGGTATCTGCAGCGCGATCCGGCGAGCAGCCACAGGCACTACTTTCCGTTCGCGGTCTCGCTCTTCGCCGAATTCGAGCAGGACGCCGAAGTGCTCTCGGTCTGTGAGCTGGGCTGCGCCAACGGCGCGTTCGCCGACTATCTGCTCGGCGGGCACCCGAAGACCGACTACCTGGGGTGGACATTCACCCCGAGCTGGTCAGCGCAGCCGCGAAGCTGGTGCCGGGCGGCGAGTTCAGGGTCGGCAACGCGGTGGACACAGCGACCCTTCCCACGGGTCCTTTCGACGTCGTCTTCATGCTGACCCTGCACAGTCACTTCGATGATCCGGCCAGGTGGATCGACAGCATCGATCACCTTCTCGGTGAGCGCGGCAGGGCTTATGTGTTCGGACTGTTCAACCGCAGTCCGGTGGACGTCGTCATCCGGATGAATGATGTCGCGAACGGCACCGGTTGGCTCACCGGATGGAACCAGTTCTCGGAGGCGACCGTCGGGCGACTCGCCGCTGAGCGCGGTTTTGAGTACCGATTTCACGAGTACACACCGATTGCTCGGGTCGAGAAGGACGGCGCCGACTCCCTGCGATCGCACACCGTCTCGATCGACGGAAGCAGCGCATTGACCTTTGTCAACGGCTCTCAGATGCTCCACCGTTTCGCACTCCTGGAGATGAAGCGATCATGCTAGTGCTCGGCGAACCGGCAATGGAGGTCATGGAACCTCTGGTGCGCCGGGTGAAGCAGGTCTGTGACCACTACCTTGCGCCGCGGGCGGAGGAGGTCGCGGCAGGCAGGGTCTCGCGTGCGGCCCTGGACGAACTGGCGGAGGCCGGCGTTTTTGGTCTCTCCGTCTACCAGCCGGCGGCCCCGTTCACCGCGGCGAATGTCCAGCGGGAGGTGACGGAGCTCCTGGCCGCGGCCGACGCCTCCACCTGGTTCGTCACGGCGCAGCACCACCATCCGCTGCGGGAAGTCGCCGGGGCCGACGGCCCGCGCGCGACCGCTGGCTCAAGGGGCTGGCGTCGGGCCGGCTGATTTCGGGCGTCGCGACGTCGCACCTGAGAAGGAGCGGCCCGCCGGCCGTCACCGCCGTGCGCGAGGGGAACGGCTGGCGGCTCAACGGCCGGATCGCGTGGCTGACGGGATGGTCGCTGGTCGATGTTGTCATGGTTGGTGCCGTGACGCCCGACGACGAGGTGCTCTTCGTCATGCTGCCCTGCAAGGAAGAGGGCGGGCTCACCAAGATCCAGGACCATCGGCTGTGGAGCATGGATGCCACCAGCACGGTCGCGGTGGGTCTGCATGAGGTCCACGTGGGCGCGGACCAGCAGGTCGGCCTGTACCCGGGCGAGGTCTGGCGGCTTCAGGACATTCACCGGCAACCGAACGTGAATCCCGGAGTCTTCGGGACCATTCGTGCCGCCGTAGCGCTGCTCTCCCATGGCTCCGCGTCCTGTGGAGGGGATTTTCAGGAGTTGGCCGAGGCCCTCGCTGAGGAGTACTCCGCGCTGCGGAAGGAGGCGTACCGCCTCATGGACGAGGTCGAGCCGCACCGTGAGCTGGACTATCGCCTGCAGATCCGGGCTGCGGCGCTGGAGCTCGGATGCCGCGCGTCCTCCGCGTGCATCGCCGCCGAGGGTGGCCGCGGGCTGGGCCGCGCGAGCCGGTCCGGCCGGCTGCTCGGCGAGAGCCATTTTCACCTGGTGCAGGCGCAGACCGCCTCCGTGCGCAGGGCGACCTCGCGTACGTACCTCGAGGTCGGCAACGGCCGGGAACTGTCCGTTTCCGGAACGGGACGGTTCGCCTCATGACGAATATCTTCACCGAGATGTCCGCTCTCGCGGCACGCCATGGGGCCATCAACCTGGGCCAGGGGTTTCCGGACGAGGACGGCCCCCGGACAATGATCGAGACCGCCGTCGCGGCGATGCGCGACGGGCACAACCAGTATCCACCGGTGCCCGGTGTCGCCGAGTTGAGAGCGGCGATCGCCGCGCACCAGGAGCGCTTTTATGCGCTTGCCTTCGATCCGGAAGAGAACGTGGTCGTCACGGCGGGTGCATCGGAGGCGATCACGGCCGCGATTCTCTCCGCCGTCTCCGTGGGGGATGAAGTCGTTGCACTGGAGCCGTTCTATGACCTTTATGGAGCGGCCGTCCGGATGGCAGGGGCAACCCTGATCCCGGTCCGGCTGAGAGGGCCCCTCCACACTCTCGATCCGGCGGAACTGGAATCTGTGATCACGCCGCGGACCAAGGCGATCATCGTTAACTCGCCCCACAATCCGACGGGCGCAGTCCTCGACCTGGGCGCACTGCACGGCATCGCCGAGGTCGCGACGAAGCATGACCTCACCGTCATCTCCGACGAGGTGTACGAGCACATCACGTTCGACGGCAGGCCGCACCTGCCGATAGCGACCCTGCCCGGGATGTGGGAACGCACGGTGACGATCAGTTCCGCGGGAAGACGTTCTCCGTGACCGGCTGGAAGATCGGCTGGGCGACCGGACCGGCGGACCTGGTGCGCAGGGTCACCCTGGTCAAGCAGTACTTGTCCTTCGCCGCAGGAACTCCGTTCCAGTACGCGGTAGCTGGAGCCCTCGGTTCTCCGGACGCTTTCTTCGACGAACTGAAAAGTGGTCTGACTGTCCGTCGGGACCTGCTCGCACAAGGGCTCGAGGAGTGTGGATTCGACGTCCGTACGACGGCGGGGACGTATTTCCTGACCGCGGACATCGCTCCGCTCGGAGAGAAGGACGGACTCGATTTCTGCCGGAGGCTCCCCGGGCTCTGCGGTGTGGCCGCGATTCCGAGCCGGGTCTTCTACGCGGACGAGTCGGGCGGCCACAGTCTTGTGAGATTTGCGTTCTGTAAACGTCCGGAGACGATCGGGGAGGCGCTGGATCGCCTGAGAAATGTATTCTCGCCCGGTCTGCGATCGAAGGTGGCAGTCAGGCATGGGTGAACCATCGCGAACCGAAGAGCTGGCCAACAACTTGTGCCTCGTGCGGGAACGGATCGCGGCAGCGGCCCGGAGTGCCGGCAGGCGGGTCGATGAGATCACTCTGATCGGGGTGACCAAGGGCTGGCCTGCGGACGACGTCAGAATCCTGCACGGTCTCGGGCTGAAACACTTCGCCGAGAACATCGACCAGCATGCCGCGCCCAAGGCTGAGGCCTGCCGGGACCTCGATATCGAATGGCACTTCGTAGGGCAGTTGCAGTCCAACAAGGCCGCATCGGTCGCGAGGTACGCCAGTGTGGTGCAGTCCGTGGACCGCGCCTCCCTGGTGCATGCGCTGTCCAAGGCCGCGTCGCGGGCGGAGCGTTCCCTGGACTGCTTGGTGCAGGTCAAATTCGATTCCGATCAGGGGCGCGGGCGCATCGGTCGAGCAGGTCCTCGATCTCGCCGCGGCGATCGAAGCGGCCGAGGGCCTTCGGTTCACGGGCCTCATGACCGTGGCCCCATCGATTCGGCGCCCAGTGAGGTCTTCTCGCGGTTCGCCGACCTCTCCCGTTCCGTTCGGGCTGTGCACTCCGAGGCGGGGCTGATCTCGGCAGGCATGAGCGGAGATTTCGAGGAAGCCATCTGCGCCGGTGCGACTCACGTGAGAGTCGGCTCCGCTCTGCTCGGCGAACGGATCAAGCTCCGATGAAAAGGATTCGATAAATATGGCAACGGTAAAAGATCGTGTGCGCATACGGTCGTGGTCCCTCAGCACGGTCAAATCGGCTGAGGACAGTCGGGAGGAAGGCGACTTCCGTCGGCTGGTCCTCAGCCGTGCCATCTCGATGTTCGGCAGCGAGGTCTCGGCGGTCGCGATTCCGCTGATCGCGGCGACCACGCTGGACGCTGGTCCGCGGGACATGGGCATGCTGACCGCCGCCGCCTTCGCGCCGAACCTCGTCCTGCCACTGCTGGCCGCCCCCTTTATCGACCGGATGAAGGAACGCAGGTCGGCGCTCATCCTGGCCGACCTGATCCGGGCCGGCCTGCTGACGCTGCTCTTCGTCGCCGGACTGATGCACCAGCTGTCGCTGGGCCTGCTCTGGGCAGTCGTGCTTTCGGTCAGCGCCTGCACGATGCTGTCGGTCCTGGCGCGTTCCGCCTACCTGCCATGCCTGCTTCCCCCGGACAAGCTGTTCGCGCGAATTCCCGGCTCCGCAGCGCCGACGCCGTCAGTGAGGTGATGGGCCCAGGCGCCGCGGCTGGGCTGCTGGCCATCGCGGGCCCGGTCGGTCTCCTGGCCATCGATGCGTTCTCCTACGTCTTCTCGGCCGAGACGTTGCGCAGGGTGCGGTTCCGTGAAGAGCAGCGGACCGGTGGGACGACGGCGGACGGTGAGCAGCCGGAGAAGCCGAGCTTCTGGTCCGACTTCACGGTCGGGATGAGATTCATCGGGAAGACCCCTGGATTCCGGGGAATCATCGGTGGCTGGCGCACTTCAATTTCTTCATGAGCGGCCTGATGGCACTGTTCGTGCTTTACGCGGTCAGGGACCTGCATTTCAACAGCTCAATGATTGCGGCGTTCTTCATATTCACTGGAATCGGCGGGACCATTGGTGGGTTCCTGTCCTCGCGGATCGCGAGCAAGATGGGGCTCGGCACCGCGATCGTCGGCTCCTGCGGCTGCGCGTGCCTGGTCATGACGGGATTCGCCGCGGTGGACTTCGGCCCGGCGATCAGTTTTGCTGTTCTCGCCGTACTCGAGGTCCTGGGCATGATCGCGATCGTGGTCTTCGATGTCTGTGCGATCACGGTCTTCCAGATCGTTTCGCCGACCGACCTCGTCGCCCGGGTAACGTCCGGTCAGCTGTTTCTCACTCAGGGAACCCGGACCTTCGGCGCCTTGATCTTCGGTTTTCTGGGCGCCTGGGTCGGTTTTGCGGCTGGCGATGGGGACCGCCGCTGTGCTGAGCTTCGGGGCGATCTTCTGGCTGCTCATTCCCGGCGAGTTCAAGGCCAACCAGCGAGTTGTCTTCGTAAAGGAATGAATCCTATGGTGCTGCGCAAGAAAGCGCTCCTGATCGATGCGGGGGCGTTCTCATCCGGCCCGCGCTGACGACGGTCGAGACCGCACTGGGGATAGGACCGGTCGATCCGGAGCAGTGGGACGCGGCCTACTATCGGGCCATCGCCGACAGGAGCCACGGGGCTTCTGACGGAGATTTCGTAGTGGACCTGCTCGCCGCGTTCGGAGTTCCGCGCGATCGCGCCACGGAACTGGCCGGCGACGCATTCGGCGAGAGGATGTGGAAAGAGCCGCGGGTCGTCCGTGAGGCGAGTGTCCTGCTGTCGCGACTGGCTGCGTCGGGCGTGTCCGTCGCCGTGGTCTCGAACAGCGACGGAACCATCGAAGAGACGCTGGGAAGCCTCGGCCTGTGCCAGGTCGGCCCAGGCCGGGGGGTGCCGGTCGCCGGAATTATTGACTCGCACGTCCTCGGCGTGGAGAAGCCGGATCCGGAGATATACCGAACGGCTCTGGATGTGTGCGGGTAACGGCATCGGAAGCGATCTTTGTGGGCGATGTCGTATGGAGCGACATCGAGGGTGCCGAGCGGATGGGAATTTCCGCCTTCACTACGACCCCTTCGGCTACTGCGGTTCCGTCGCCCACACCGACATAGGCCACCTTTCGGAGATCGAAAATTTTATGACGCCGGCCGGATGACCCGGAAGGCGGTCCGGTCGAGGCCGTGGTCGCCATGAATACCGGCACCATGCCCGAAGTCGAAATGTTCGCCGGCCGCAGCTGGTAGGACGTCACTGCAACCAGATAGGGCAAAGTAATGCGCACGATCTTCCGGCCGGAGTTTCGGGTCGGACCTGATTCTTGTGTTGGGCTGGGAGCCGCTGGTCGACGAGGCCTTCGTTGCTCTCGGCCTGGAGTACGTGCTTGTGGCGAAGGCGGACGAGTGGCTCGATGCCAACAACCGCGCCAAGGCGGCCCGGCTGATCCTCTCGGTCGCGGACTACACCAGCGTCGAGCAGATCGTGGGCGCCGTCTGCCGGGCGGGGCTCGACCTGGGAAATATCAAGGTGGTTCATACCGGCGATGAATTCGCGGTGGTCACCGGGGTGGTGCTGAACCAGAGTCTCGGCCTGAAGAGCCCGTTGACGATGAAATCTGCGACCGCGTTCCGGGACAAGTTCTTCCAGAAGAGAATTCTGCAGGCCGCCGATGTGCCGGTGGCGGCCAGCTTTCTCCTGGAGCGGCTCGACCTCCTCGACGAGGAGTCCGCGGGGACGTTTCCCTACCCGGCAGTCCTGAAGCCGGCGGCGGGAGCTGCGTCGCAGAACACCTCGAAGGTCGACAGCGCCGAGGAGCTCCTGGCGGCGGCGCGTGCACTGGTGGACGGCGGAGCAGGCGAGATGCCGTTCGTCGTCGAGGAGTACATCGTCGGTAGCGAGATGCACATCGACGGTGTCATTCGAGAGGGCAGGGAGGTGCTGTTCGGCATCTCGAAATACACGACCAACCCGCTGCACGCGCTGGGCGACGACATCCTGGGCTCCGTGATCCTGGATCCCGACGAGCACGCGGAGTACTACACCAAGGTCCGCGCGGTCGCGATTCCCGCCCTGCGGGCTCTCGGCCTGACCGACGGTGTCTTCCACATGGAGATGTTCGACACCGAGTCCGGTTTCGTGTTCGGCGAGTGCGGAGCGCGTCCCCCGGCAGGTGGGGCGTGCGGACGGTGCGCCGGAAGTTCGGCATCGACCTTCCACAGGAGCACATCAAGGCGGCCTTGGGGATGCCTCCTGGTACTCCGGTGGTCTCCCCGGGCACGGTCGGCGGCAGCACACTGGCGACACCGGCCGGCCTCCTGCGCTCTCTTCCGGAGGAGGCCGAGGTCCTGCAGTTCGAGGATGTCCTGTACGTCTTCCTGAGGGTGCACGCCGGGATGGTGATGGGGACATGACGGAAGCCTCCGCGGCATGGCCGGGGTTCATCATCATGGAGAACGCCACCGAGAGCGGCCTGCGCAGCCGGATGGCGGAGATGGTTGCCTGGTTCAGGACCCAGGTGGTGGTTTCCCATGCAGACGCGTCTCGATAAATGCGCGTCGCTTCGGGCCGCGGGGCGGGATCCCTACCCTGCGGCGATGCCGACCAGTCACGATCTGGCGTCGCTGCGGGCGGAGTTCTCCGAACTGCCGCCTGACACCGCCAGAGGTGTGCGCGCCGTCGTCTCGGGCAGGGTGGTGGCTCAGCGGGCGCACCGCCGGCTCAGTTTCGCGGTCATCCGGCAGGGCACCGCCGAGTTGCAGCTCATGATGGCCGAGGGCGCCTTGGCCGGGTCCAGTTGGCAGCAGTGGCGTGAGCTGGTCGACATCGGTGACCACGTCATGGCCGAGGGAGAAGTGATCACCACACGCACTGGTGAACTCTCCCTCGCCGTGACGTCGTGGTCGATGCTCGGAAAATCGCATTCGGCGGCTCTCCGTACGGGTCCCGGGCGTCCCCCGGGTTCCCACCCGCGCTATCTGGAGATGGTCGCCGACCCGGCGAAGATACAGCTGGTACGCGACCGGGCATCGACGACCCGGGCACTTCGCGAGGCTCTGTTCGCGATGGATTACGAAGAGATGGAGACACCGCTTCTGCAGGCGGCCGTGAGCGGTGGTTCCCGGCCCTTTTCCACCTGGATGAACGCCTGGGGAAGCGAGCTCTATCTGCGCGCGACTTCGGAGCTCTACTTGAAACGTCTGGTCGCGGGAGGCATGGACCGGATCTTCGAGATCAACCGTGCGTTCAGGAACGAAGGCGTCGACGCGCGCCACTTTCCGGAATTCACCCTGCTCGAGGCCTACACCGCGAATACCGACTACACCCACGGCGCGCTGCTCGCGGAAAGCCTGGTCCGTGAGGTCTTCGCCGCCGTGACGGAGCCCGGTGCCGGCGATTCACTCCCCGAGTTCCAGAGGGCGACCTTCGTCGACCTGCTCGCCGCCCATTGTTCGCTGGACATCGACCCGGATTCGCCCTGGCGTGACCTCCGCGTCAAGGCGACCGCCGAGGGATACCCCGATGCGGCCGATGTCGACGACGAGACGTTCGCGATGAACCTCTTCCGGGAGGTCGTACAGCCGACGCTGCGGCGACCGACTTTTGTCTTCGACTTCCCCGAGAAGGCCGCCATCATGGCTCGCCGGAGCCGGCTCCGATCCCACGCCGTGGAGTGCTGGAGCCTTTTCATCGCCGGTCTCGATGTCGGGCAGGGCTGCACCGAGCTGACCGATCCGATGGAACAGCGAGAGCGATTCCTGAGGCAGCAGGGCCGGTCCGACATTCCAGCGGAGACGCCCCGGCCGACCTTCGACGAGGAGTTTCTCGGTGCGCTCTACTGCGGGCTGCCGCCGCTTGGCGGACTCAGCCTGGGAATCGAGCGCCTGCTGATGGCTGTCAAAGGGGTGCAGAGCCTCCGCGACTGCCAGTCCCACCCGATCAGCAGACCGCGTCGCGGCCCGCGCGCATCGGGGTGGGCACCTTCCTGCGATGACCACGCGCCCTGACACCGCAGGAGTGAGTCTCCTTTCGGATCCTGCCGGGAGACCTTGAGTCGGACCGGTCCTCGGACGGTCCGAGGACGCTGATCCACGGCGTTCCGGAGCTCCAGGCCGGACTTGAGCGCAAGAGCAAGGCGACACCTTCTCCAGATTAGGGAGTCATCATGAAGAGAGGCCCGCTCGCCGGGATTCGAGTACTCGAATTGGCCGGCATCGGTCCCTGTCCGTTCGCGGCCATGCTGCTGGGTGATCTCGGTGCGGAGGTGGTCCGCGTCGATCGGATCAGTGCAGTTTCACAAGCTGGGCTGGGCGATGCGGACTTCACCAACCGCGGCAAGCGATCGATCGGCATCGATCTCAAGCACCCTGAAGGACGTGAGGCGGTACTGAAACTGGTCGAGCAATCCGATGTCCTGCTGGAGGGCTTCCGCCCCGGGGTCACCGAACGTCTGGGGATCGGGCCCGACGTATGCCTTTCCCGCAAGAGACTGGTCTATGGCAGAATGACGGGCTGGGGCCAGGAGGGCTCGCTTTCCGGGAGTGCAGGCCATGACATCGGATACATAGCGGTGA
Organism: Streptacidiphilus sp. 4-A2; assembly: GCA_014284505.1. Taxonomy (GTDB): domain Bacteria; phylum Actinomycetota; class Actinomycetes; order Streptomycetales; family Streptomycetaceae; genus Streptacidiphilus. The sequence goes on from JAAFYY010000002.1 coordinate 32,910, forward strand.
CAGGAGTGCTGCACGCGATCGGCCGGTCGGGCGGGCCGCCACAGGTGCCGATGAACCTGCTCGGCGACTTCGCCGGCGGCAGCATGTACCTGGTCACGGGAGTGCTGGCCGCGCTACTTGAGGCGAACGTGAGCGGACGAGGTCAGACAGTTGACGCTGCCATCGTTGATGGAACGGCACATATCTCCACCTTCATCCACGGCTTGGCTGCTCAGGGCAAGTGGATCGACGAACGAGGCGTCAACGAATTGGATACCGGAACCCCCTGGTACGACGTCTACGAGACGGGCGACGGTAAGCACGTTGCTGTTGGCCCCATGGAGCCTCAGTTCTACACGGAGTTCGTCCGTCTCCTCGGTCTGGCAGATGAAGATCTCCCCGACCAGCATGACCGGGAAGGCTGGCCGGTTCTGCGCGCGCGCTACCAGGAGGCCTTCAAGACTCGTACCAGGGACGAATGGGCGAAGGTCTTTCTGCCCGGTGACTCCTGTGTCGCCCCGGTCCTATCCCTTCAGGAAGCCGTTGAGCATCCGTACAGTACAGAACGCGAAGTATTCGTCGAGCACGCAGGACACCGACAGCCGGCACCGGCCCCTCGCTTCTCACGAACCAAACCCGGCTTGCTCCGGCCGCCCGCACAGGCTGGAGCACACACCATGGAGATCCTTGGTGAGATCGGGATCGAGGATCCCGGAAAGATCCTCGACTCGGGAGCATTCGCACAGCGCTGAACAAGCTTGGGCCTTGACCTGTTCAGCCGGTGACAGCGGCGCCGCGCTTGAGGTTTGCAGTACATCACCGTCACCGACGGTGCCGTTGGGGAGTGCACCGCTTCGCGGCGATCCTGGGTTGACGCGCTCGGGATCGAGAACCCCCGGAGCTGCCCTCGTGCCCGTCTGACGGGGGAGCGGACCCCTATCCTGTTTGTCATCAACTGAACTGATCCCCAGGAGGCATGACGTGGCTGGCGTGAAGCAAGGCGATTGGGTGACCGCGGCAGCGGACCAGGTCATCGCCGAGGGCAAACGCCGCGGGCACAGTACGCCTCTGGTCTGCGCATCCGGGATCAGCCCTTCGGGACCGATTCACCTGGGCAACCTGCGGGAGATCATGGTTCCGCACTTCGTCGCCGATGAGCTTCGGCGGCGGGGGTTGGCGTGCAAGCACCTTCTGTCCTGGGATGACTATGACCGGCTCCGCAAGGTCCCGGCCGGTCTTCCGGCCTCGTTTGCCGAGCACATCGGAAGGCCGCTGACCTCGGTGCCGGATCCGTGTGGCGAGCACGAGAACTGGGCGGAGCACTTCAAGGTCCCGTTCCGGGCCGCTCTTGCGCAGCTCGGGGTCGAGGTCACTGAGGTCAGCCAGACGCAGATGTACACCTCCGGTGCGTACCGGGAGCGGATCCTGCACGCGATGCGGGAGCGGGCTCGGATCGACGCCGTGCTCGGTCGGTTCCGCACCGCCAAGAAGACTGAGGCGTCCGAGTCCGTGGACGGGGACGAGGCGGACGGCCCGTCGGCGGGGCCGAGTACTACCCGTACAAGCCTTACTGTTCGGCGTGCGGACGTGACACGACGAGCATCACGTCGTTCGATGAGGGCACCACCAGGATTGAGTACTCCTGTCAGTGCGGCCACGCGGACGGCTTCGAGCTCGATCGGACTGACAGCGGCAAGCTCGTGTGGAAGGTGGACTGGCCCATGCGCTGGGCCTTCGAAGGGGTCACCTTCGAGGCCGGGGTGTCGACCACTCCTCCCCGGGGTCCAGCTTCACCGTCGGCTCGCAGTTGGTCCGGGAGATCTTCGGCGGGGAGCCGCCTGCTTACCTGGGCTACTCCTTCGTCGGCAGCAGCGGGTCGGCCAAGATGAGCGGCTCCGCGGGTGGCGCTCCGACCCCGACGAACGCGCTGGAGATCCTTGAAGCGCCGCTGCTGCGGTGGCTGTACGCGCGGCGTCGGCCGAATCAGTCGATCACGGTGTCCTTCGATCAGGAGATCAACCGCCTGTACGACGAGTGGGACGCCCTGGGGCGGAAGATCGAGACCGGACAGGCGGAGCCCGGCGAGCTGGCGGTCCGGGCGCGCTCCGTCGGGGCGGCGACGCAGATGCTGCCTGCGACTGAGCGGGTGCTGCCGTTTCGCACGCTGGCCTCGGTCGCCGACATCACCACCGGGGACGAGGAGCAGACGCTGCGGATTCTGCGGGACCTCACCGTCGAGGAACCGCTGGACAGCCTGGATCAGGCCCGGCCGCGACTCGACCGGGCCCAGGCATGGATCAATGGGTACGTGCCTGCTGAGGAGCGGACTCAGGTGCGCGGCGAGCCTGACCTGGAGCGGTTGGAGCGGCTCACATCGGGGGAGCGTGAGTCGATCAAGCTGCTCCTGGACGGACTCGACGAGCACTGGTCGCTGCCCGGGCTCACCACCTTGGTTTACGGCGTGCCGAAGCTGCAGGCCGGGTTGCCGCTGGATACTCCGCCGACGCCCGAACTGAAGGCTGCACAGCGGGCGCTGTTCTCGCTGCTGTACACGCTGCTTGTGGGCAGGGAAACCGGTCCCCGGTTGCCCACGCTGCTGCTGGCTCTCGGCGCGGAACGCATTCGAGCGCTTTTGAGCGTGGCGTAGCGCCGGCGACGGCGGGCGGGGTCAGGACGGGCAGGGGCCGAGCGATTGGGCCCCTGCCCGTCCAGCGCGATGCCCTGGCTGCGCAGTCCGTAGTGGACAGCTCGTATTTCTGTGTGATGACTTGCAGGACATTGTGTTTCCGCACCTGGTGACGGTGCTGGTGGAGGGCGGCGTTGTAGGTGTCACAAACCCCATCCGTGCTGATTAGGCGGCATGTTGGTACTCGTACAGGATGCTGCCGGGGCACTCTCTTCGTTTGATGCTGAGCTGCTCCACATGGACTGTGTCAGTGATTCGGTTGGGGAGTGGGTGCAGCGGTGCGGCGGAGTTCAGGGCGCGGTCCAGGAGTTCTGCCCGGCAGGAGCGGATCCACCGTTCCACGATTGGGCATCGTTGACGGCTGGTGGTGCAACTCAACCGTGGCAGAGGAGTTGCACCACCAGAACATCTTCGGGCAGTCCGAGCAGGTACCGGTCCGCAAGCGGCCAGTAGTCCTCCTCTGGGGAGGCCTGTTCCTGGAGGGGGCTCGGGTCCAGGGGGTCTGCCCATCGGCCGTCCAGGGTGATCAGGGCATAGGTCGGGACGGCCAGAACCGCAGCTCTCTCGATGAACGCCGACCTGTCACCGGAGATTGACGCCTGCGGCTGCTCCTCCGTGGGGCTGTGCAGGTCCGCGGGGCCGTCCACGTGCGAAGCCGCCCAGGTGGCCGCGGCCCGTGCGGCGGCCGCCGCACGCATACCCTCGAAGTCGAGCAACCCTCGCGGCCCCCCGTCGCAGCGCAGCGGGCCTCGCGGGCGCACTTCCCCGCTCGGCAGCGAGGGTTCGAACAGGAGCCGCGGATCACCGTCGTACGGGGGGAGCGCGACGAGGCTGTCATTGCTCGACATATGCCACCAATCCCATTCCCCAAAGGGATTGCAACCCTCTTTGCCGGTTTCCGGGTCGATCCGGATGTCATAAGGGCGCATGGCTGCTGAAATGGCGGCATGTGGATCGCCCTGGGCGGACGGATCGAGGCAAACTGTGACTTGGAACCTTGACATGCGGTCTCCCCGGGCATCGGCTGTCATGAGCATACACGCCCATAGTTCGTCCTGAATTATTCCATCGTTCTTCGGCGGGACGCGGGTGGGCCCGCTCCAAAGAGCGGGCCCACCTTCTTGACTCCCCCTGGGTTGACCCTGTCAGCCCACTGGATCCGCACCGTCCTCACCGTTGAAGAATTCCACGTCGTCCGGAACGGTGTAGTCCTCCGGAATGTCGTTGTTCACGCTCGCTCCCACGTAGTCGGTCGTTCCCTGGATCGGGACCGTGACGTCCTGGGTGGCGTACACCGAGCCCATGGGGGCGCCGAGCAGGGTGTCGGAATTGACGAACGAGACGGCGCGGACGCTGTTAAGGCTCAGCTTTCCGCGAGGCGAGTTCCCGTTGTACAGGAAGTCGTAGAAGTCGTCCATGAAGGACCCAGGGTCCTCGCCGTTGTCGATGTCCATCACGACATTGTCGGTCTGCCGCTCAAGCGGTTTCTTGCTCCGGGGGTCCGGCTGGCCGGCTTTCTTGTAGAGATAATCCGTGATATTGCGGAGGTTGGTGGACGTCACATGGTAGATGTCCCACGAGTCGGCACTCACCGGGACGCCGTCGACGAATGTCACGAGGAACATGTCGGGTGTCCGCGCGTTCTTCCTCGGCGTGATCGGGAGGAACATCTGCCCGTTCTGACTACTGAGCGACCCGTCGTAATCCAGCTGGTCGTTCAGGTACTGGAGAATCTGCTTCTCCTCGTCGTTGAAGGAGTTCGAGGAGACGACGTAACGTTGTTCTCCGATCTGCAGCTCGCCCGCGCCCTGCATGCCCTTCGCCACTGCGGTGTAGGTGATGGTGTTCTGCTCGATCTCCTGGGCCTGGTGCTCTATCTCCTGCGGGGACGCGCAGCCGTCGTCGTCGCACACCATGTTGCCGGACGGGTCACTGTGGGAGACCGGACTGTTGCCGGCGTAGTCGTAGCCCGCGAGTTGGGTCGGGTCGGTTCCTTCGAGCACCGGGTCGCTGGAGAGGAAGCGGCCGGTCTGGGCGTCGTACTCACGAGCCCCGAGGTTCTCCAGGCCGGTGGTGGCGTCGGCGGTGCCGCCGACGTACCCCTTGTCACCGGGCCAGGTCGTGGGGGCCGTGCCCCGGGCGCCTCCGAAGGGGAGGTACTGACGCCGGGTGACGTTCTCGGTCTGGTAATCGATGGCAAGAGTGTCGCTGCCCTGCTGGTTCGGGATCAGATACTGGATGTCACCGGTGTTGGAACGCTCAGCGATGGTGGCGCCGGCGACGGTGTAGTAGCGGGTGCCGGTCAGCGACTGGCTGGAGAGGTTCTCCACGACCTGCGCGTCGCCCACGTACAGGGTGGCCTGATTGGGGTCGGTGCACAGGACCAGGTTGCCGTCGGCGTCGTAGAGGTAGCTGGTGGTGCCGGCACTGGTCGCGTCGGAGGCGATCTTGCCCTGCGCGTTCCAGGTCAAGGTCTGGTTGCCGAGCGCCCCGCCACTGACGGCCGTGGTGTTGCCGTCAGCGTCGTAGGTGTACGAGGCCGTGTTCGCGGCCGCGTTCGGGCCAGTGGCGGTTGTGCTGGTGAGGGTGTGCGGCTGGTCCGTGGCGGAGCCGGCCGCCGGGTAGTTGTAGGTGGTCGTGGTGTCGTTGCCGGTGTTGCCGGTGGTGTCGTGGTCGGTCTGGTTCAGCCGGTCCCCGGCGGCGTCGTACGTCCAGGTCTGCCAGTACGGGTTGCTGCCGCCCACCGTGCTGCTGTTCCCCGGGGCGGGGGTGGCGGCACAGTTGTCGGTGGCGGTCCACGCACCGCTGAGGCGCTCGGCGTAGTCGTAGCTGAAGCACTGGGTGTCGACGGTCGTGCCGCCGTTCTGCGAGTCGGTGGTCGAGGTCAGCAGTCCGGCGCCCTTGGAGACGGTTGAGTTGCCGTACGTGTAGCTGGTGTCGTCCACCACCGCCGAGCTGGCCGAGTCCGTGGTCTCCGCGTTGGTGACCATGTCACTTTGCGGGTCGTACGACAGGGACAGGTCGACCCAGGCGGTGGACGGTCCCATCGTGTACAGCAGCGGATGCCCGTACTCGTCGTAGCCCACCGCCTGGGTGTACGTCCATGTCGTGGTTCCGGAGCTGGCCAGGCTGACCGGCTCGCCGTAGTTGTCGTAACCGGTGGTGAGGGTCTCTGCGGGCAGGCCGCCGGCTGCCGGGTCCTGTTGGGTGACCTGGTGGCCGGCCGTGTTGTAGGTGAAGCTGGTGGTGTAGCCGCCGGACGGCGCCAGCAGCGCCTCGTTCGACGGCAGGTTCGCCAGCGTGGTCTTGGAGGCGGCGACCTTGCCGAGCGAGGTGTAGGCCAGCACCGCCGAGGTGACCGACGCGCTGGTGGTGCCGAGCTGGTACGAGGTGGAGGAGGTCGGGTAGCCCTTCTTCAGGGTGTCATACGTCCACGCCCCGATCTGGTCGGTTGCCGCCTCGGCCACGCTGCCCGTGGTGTTGTACGACGCCGTCTTCCGGCCGTCGAGGTCGTAGGTGTAGCTGACCTGCTTGCCGTCCGCGTCGGTGGCCGAGAGCAGTTGGCCTGCGTTGTCGGAGGTGGTCGTGCTCGTGCCCGCGTCGGGGTCGCTGGCTGACGTCTGCTGACCCAGCAGGTTGTAGGTCCACGACCAGGAGTTCCCGGCTGCGTCCTTCTCACCCACCCGGTCTCCGGCCGGACTGTAGCTGTACTGGGTGTCGGAGTAGTCCGAAGCCGGATCGTTGACCGGGTCCGCTGGCACTCCCACGTGGTACTGGTACAGATCCGTCAACTCGCCCCGTGCATTTGTGATCTCAGTCTGGGCGACACCGCCGGCCGGGGGCACGGTGGTGATGGAGTCACCGCCGTAGCTGTAGGTGGTCTCCCAGGTCTGCGTCCCTGCCGCGTAGGCGACGTCGGCCGTCTTCCGGCCGGCTCCGTCGTAGCTGTACCCGGCCTCTGAGGGGATCTTGCCGTCCTGGGCCTGTACCAGGGTTCCGCTCGGAGCGCCGCCGGAGTAGTAGGGGGCGGTCGACTTCGCCACCTGACCGAGGGTGTTGTACACGGTGTCGGTCACGTCACGTCCGCCGTCGAGCGTGCCGGACTGGGTCTCCCGGACCCGCAGCATGGCGTCGTAGAGCGTCTCCGAGGTCTGGTAGTTGCTCCCGTCGTTATCCAGGGTCTGCGCGGTGACCACGGAAGGCGCGCCGTTGGACACCGAGTAGCTGTACTTCGCCACCGCGTTGGCGATGCCTGGCTGGAACACGGCACTGGTCCGGCCGAGGGCGTCGTACTGGGCGCTGTTCACGTAGCCGGCCGCGTCGGTCACCGACTTCTTGAGGTCCCGCGATGCGTCGTAGGTGGTCGTCACGGTGTGGCCGAGCGGGTCGGTGACCGTCACCGAGGTCGGCTCTCCCCCGGTCGCCGGGGTGTAGGCCGTGGTGGTCTTGCGGTTGTCCGCGTCCGTGATCGCGGTCGGACGTCCGTACTCGTCCACGGTCGTGGTCGCCATGGTCGCGAAGGTGGGTGTCGACCCGGAGTAGGAAACGACCTTCTGCACCATCGTGGCGTCGCCGACGGTGGGGGCAGCGCCGAAGGTGGTGGAGCCGTCGTAGAAGGTACGCGTGTCGGCGACCGCGTCAGCCGGCAGCATCGGGGTGGTGGAGCAGTTCACCGAGACGGTTCGGACCTCGTCGGGTTTGTCGAGAATCCAGGTGGTGGTGTTGTCGGCGTACGAGGTGGTGGTGCACAGGTCGTCCGCGGTGGTCGAGACGTCGCCTTGGTCGTTGACCTGGGTCACTCGGCCGTAGGAGTCGTGCGTGTAGTCGGTCTCCGTCTCCCGGGTCGTGCCCGAGGCCAGCGGAGTGTAGACCCGGGTCCGCAGATCGCCGGTCTGGAAGGCTTGCTGCGAAGGCAGCCCGGACAGTGCGTGGGTGGCTGTCGCGGACGAGGACCAGGGATCGGTGATGGTGTCGGTGACCACCTTGTCGGACCCGGCGCCGTCGTACACGACGGTCTCGTAGGTCTGGCCGGCGAACTGGTTCGAGTCGGTCACCGACGGGTCGTTGCGGGTGTCGGTGAGGGAGACCGAACGCGTTCCACCGTTGGGCAGGGTGTCGCCGTCCATGCCGCGGAAGTAGTAGGTGTCGGCTTCGGTGACCGGGTCGGGGCTCGTGCCGGTGGTCACCTTCATGCCCTGGAACCCGCGCCACTGACCCCAGGTACGCTCGCTGGCGGGGGTCAGCGGGTTGTCGTCGTAGTGCCAGGCGGGGGAACCGATGGGGGTGTACGTGGTGGAGATGGTGTCGCTGACACCGCCACCTGTCGGGTCCTCTTGCGAGACCGCGGTCACAACGTACTTGTTGAACCAGTCCTCGATCGGGCGGTCGCTCCGCTCGGGGTCCAGTACGCCGGGTAGCACAACTGAGTGTTCTGGCTCGGGTCGCTCGGCGTTGAACTGCCGCAGGCGGCCGAGGAGTAGTCGACGCTGATGATGCCGCCCGACTCGGTGGTGATGGTGTTGAGCCGGTAGCGGGTGATGGGCGAGTAGCCGTCCGTCAGGTTGACCCGGTTCGACAGCGGTTCCCCGGAGAACGAGATCGGCGGCATGCTGATCGGGGCACTGGAACCCCCCGCCGAGGTGTCCTGGCCGGTCCGGGTCAGCGTGGACAGCCACAGCGACGGCGTGGTCGAGTCACCCGTGGCCGGGAAGCTGTACTCGAAGGCCCAGGAGTCGACATCGGTCTCGGTGGTGCCGACCAGGGCTTGCGTCTGGATGCCGGTGAGTTCGTTCTCCGACCAGTATGACGGCCCCTGGCTGCTACAGGCGGCCCCGTTCGCACAGTTCTGATCGAACGGGACGTCGGGCCAGCTCGACGCCGTCGACGAGGTCAGGGTGGAGGTGGCGCAGCCGGTGGAGGAGGTGTTGCACCGGCCATCGTAGCTGAACAGCACCTGACCGGCAGGGCTGGTGGAGTACACCGATCCGTCGCGCTGCCCGTACTGGATCTTCGCCAGTGCCACGTCCCGGATGTACGGCGTGTTCGCGGTCGAACCCAGGTCACGGGAGTAGTAGTTGGTCGACGGAGTGTAGAAGTAGGACGTCACGTCGCCATGAGTGTCCTTGACGTAGTCCAGCATCCATCGGTAGCCCTGCTGGCACCACGAGTTGGACCAGGTGGCGTTGTAGCACGGCTGGCCCGAAGCGGTTGCGTACACCGGCTCGGTCAGGACCGAGTTGGTCACCGCGTCACCACTGGCCCAGCCGGGAAGCTGGTTGAGGCCGAAGGTGTACTGCGTGCCGTCGTCGGTGGTGACCCGCCAGTACTCGCCCTTCTGCGCACCGTTGGTGGCACCGGTCAGGTATTCGACCTTCTCGTCAGCGTCGTTCTGCGGATGCCACACACCGGTCGTGTCGTCCTGGACCAGCGTGGTCATCTGACCGTTCAACGACATCGACAGCTGGTTGTTCGACGACCAACACTGGTCCCAGGTCTGCGTCGAGCCCGAGGGGTTCTGGTGGCAGGACTGGTACGAGCGCTCGATGAACGACTCTCCCAGGGAGAACCCGTCGCCCACGACAGGTGCCTGGTTGTTGGTCGACGACGTGAGTCCGTCGACCATTTGGGAGTCGTAGCTCAGCGACAGCTGCGGGGAGGAAGCCGGGCACCGAAGGCACGTTGAAGGGGTACGACCAGGTGAAGTCGTCGGCGCTACCGCCGGCCTGCCATGAACCCGAGGGTTTCAACGAGGTCTGCGTGAAGTCGCCTCCTCCACCGCCGGACGACGAGTCGGCCGCCAGCACCATTGTGCCGACGAGACCATGGCCTGGGTGCGCGTGCGGCTGGCCCCGGCCGAGGGGGTGATGACCGTCGAAAGCTGGTCGTTCTTCGCCGAGTCGATGGTGGTGAGAGGCGTCTCCACTCGACAGGAACGAAGTTGAGGTGTCGTCAGAATGCAGGCAGGCATGGTCGCCAGGTGCAGTCGGGAGGCCCAGTCCCCGCCGTACGCGTCGGCGAAATCTGAGTAGTCCAGCGTCACCCGCAGGCGGCTGGAGCTCTCCGTCCTGGGCTTCACCGTCAACAGCACGCCGTGCACACCGGCCGTGACGGCTGCCTGGTGCGGCAGGACCGACACCGTCGCCTGTGCCGACGCTGTTGTGGTCGCGGTGGTGGCCGGGACCACGGAAAGCCAGACGGGCAGCTTCCCGGCCCGTGTCGCGGTTGTGTCCGCTTTGGCGTTCGCCGTCGTGTTCGCCGATCTCGTCCTGGCGGAGTGAGCGGGGGCCACCGCGGCGGGGACGGTGATGGTGGCGCTGCCGCTGGGCCAGATCGGTTTCGGCAGGTCGGCCGTGTGCAGCAGCTTCGGCGTCCGGTAGTGCGAGACGACCGCAGTGACTGGCACCGGGGTTGTGTGCGGCAGGCTCTGGGGCCGCTGGGTCTGGGCGACCGCGGGCACGGTCCCGAGCAGGCTGGTGGCGACCGCGAGGGTGATCACCGAGGCGATCGGCCGTGCCGTCGGCCTCGGTCCGAACCTCCCGCCTGTCGTCCGCGGAAGTATGTGTTTCATGCGGTCTTCCCCCTGTGAGCGTGGAGTTCTTGATCTCGTGTCCGACGAGACGGTACCCGCCGGGCGGGTGACCGACCGCAGGGGCTTAAGAAGCGATTCCCAAACCGAGGGACACGACTGACACTCGAACTTCCGTGCCTATCAGGCTCGTTCGGGTGATCGCTCCGCGGCCGGCGCATAGAAGAAGGGCCTCCTGCGCAGTTCGGTGATGTCGAGTCAACGAACCATCAGGAGGCCCTGGTGTCCCACTGTGCCGTGTTCGCTCCGTCCGCGTCCAGCTCCGGCATGTCGTGCGATTGCCTCGCACACCGGCTCGGGAATGCCGCTGACCAGCCCGACCGAACCCGCCGCTACGGCTCCGACCTGACCGACGCGGAGTGGGCGATCGTGCGGCCGCTGCTGCCGGTCCCGGCCTGGCTGAACGGACGCGGCGGCCGCCCGGAGGGCTATTGCCACCGGCAGATGATCGACGCCGTGCGCTACCTGGTCACCGAGGGCGTGCGCTGGGCCGGCCTGCCCGCCGACTTCCCCAAGTGGCGAGCGGCATACCGGTTCTTCCGCCGCTGGCGCGACAACGACTACACCAAGGAGCTCTACGGCCGACTGCGCAAGATGCTGCGCGAACTGGCCGGCAAGAAGGAAGAACCCACCGCCGCGATCATCGACTCGCAGTCGGTCAAGGCTGACGCCACCGTCGGCGCCGCCACCCGCGGCTACGACGCCGGGAAGAAAATCAACGGCCGCAAACGACACATCGCCGTGGACACCCTCGGCCTGCTGCTGGCCGTGATCGTCACCGCCGCGTCGGTCAAGGACAACGACGCCGGCCGCGACCTCCTGGAACAACTGCGCGCCGAACACCACCGCATCACTCTGGTCTGGGCCGACGGCGCCTACACCGGCTGGCTGGTCACCTTCGCCCACGCCGTCCTGACCCTCGCGCTGACCGTCGTCAAGCGCAGCGACGACGCCAAGGGGTTCGTGGTGCTTCCGCGCCGCTGGGTCGTGGAGCGCAGTTTTTCCTGGCTGATCCGGGCCCGGCGGCTGGCCCGGGACTACGAGACCCGCATCGACAGTGCCGAGGCGATGGCCTGGTGGGCCGCGAGCATCCCGGCCACCCGCCGCCTGGCCCGCTCCGGCCGACCAGCACCGCGCCGCGTCAAGCGGCCCGCGGCCTGAACAGCCCTGGCCGCCCCTCGTCAACCAGCCCGCTCGACCAGCCGCTTCGCCGAAACCGCGCTGCCTGCTCCCGCGCATCACTGGCTGACCAGCCCAGATGCTCGCGCATCGCCCGTGCCCGCACTCCGTCCGCCACCCGGCGGCATCCTCCTGGACCAGGGCCACGATCCGCGCGCACTCGGGCGGCAGCACCTCGATCCCCACCCCCTCGCACCACAGCGGGACCTCCACCCGCGGCCCAGCAACACCCGCGGCCGGCAAATTCACCGGCACACCGACCACGACGGCTTCTCGGCCGCCTCAGCCAAGGCCACGACCGTCTCCTCGCGGGCGATAACCGCGCGCCGCGCGGCCTCATCCGCCTCGGCCACAGCAGCCTGAAGCCGCTCAACTCGGCCCGCAACTCCTCTGCCGGGCCAGCGCACCCGCTCGCGCCGCTCAACACTCCAGCACGACGGCATCCGCCACTCCAGCACGCCCCGCACCGACACGACGCTCCGAGCATGCCTACGCGACGGCCACACACCTCACCTGGGAAAACGTGACCCTACCTTCGGTTTGGGACTCGCTTCTAAGGCCACTTGCCAGCCTTAACTTGGGTGCATCAGGCTATGTGCTGATCCATACCGACATTGGACGGCTTCGATCGACCGGCGACTCGGGCTCCGCGGGGTGGTGTGCGAGGTGCGACGAAGGCGTCGGATACGGTCCGAGCTCAGGCTCGGAGCTCCGCTGTTGTCTCCACCGCGTTGTTCGGTGTTGTCTCCCGGGGGTTTCGTGGCCGCGGATGATTCGACCAATGTCCGACTTGCCGGGTGCGTGAGTCGTGTAAGAGTGGATGTTCACCTGGTGACCGCCAGGTCTGGACTGATAGCTTCCCAGCACCGATCACTTGATCGTTTTGGTTGCTTGGGGGAGTGGGTGCGGTGGCTTGGGGGAGCTGGTGCCGTCGGCGTTGCCGCGGGCTCGCGATGGATGGTGGACCTCTCATCCCACTCGCGGGTACCACCTACGTGTCAACAGGTAGGCCCAGGACTACCGCATGCCTCCTGGTCATGCCTTGAGCTGTGGCATTCCTGCAGGGAGACGCTGCGGGTCGACGCCAGAGCTCGCGTGTTCACGGGGGACAGGGGGAGCTTCGTCCACGCGACGTGTGTCGGGTCTGGTCAGTTGGTCGAGTATCCCTCGATGTCCGCGGTGACGTTGACCGACCCGTGGACGTTGAAGAGTTCGGCGTGACCGTGGGTGACGGGTAGGTAGAGCAGCGTCGAAGTGGTCTGGCCCCGCATGAAGTTCAGCTCCGGACCGAGCGGCTGAGGCGATTCGTCGCCCCAGACACAGAGGTAGCCGTTGACGGTGGAGCCGATGGCGGTGACGTTGACCAGTACCCCGGTGGCACCGGCCGGGATTCCGTCGACGCCGGCGACCTTGAAGCTCAGATCGCTGGACGGCCCCATCGGTGCTTTGCGCGCGCCGATGCCAGAGCGGGTGTCGAGGGCCCGGACCGGGGTGATCGCCGTCATCGGCTCGTTGAGCGGGTCGGTCGTCGGACCGAAGGCCTGGTAGAAGCCCTCCACCGAGGCGATCAGGTCCACCGAGCCGGCCTGGTTGAACAGCGAGACCCGGCCCTGTGCGTCCACCGGTACCACCACCGTCGCCGAACGGGTCTCGCCCGCAGTGAAGTTGAGGTTCGGGCTGTTCGGCCGGCTGCCGCCGGTCCGGTAGCCGGTGACGTAGCTGTTCGCCGTGGCGTCGGTCTCGGTGACGTCCAGGACCACCGCCGTCGCGCCGTACTCGGAGGAACCCGGGTAGCGCATTCCCGGCAGCGCCTGGAACGTGACGGACCCGCCCGGCCCGACTTTGCCGAGCCTGGGCAGGCCTTCGTCCCGGTTTCCCCTGGTGTCCAGCACCGGATGGAACTCGTCCCAGATGTTGGCGTCGTTCATCAGGATCGAGCTGGTCCCGGTGGGGGACGGTGCTGTACCCCTCGGCGTCGGCGATCATGTCCAGCGCGCCGGCGGAACTGTAGAGGTCCACGATGCCGTCGGCCCCCACGGGGACATCCACCAGGTTGGAAACGGTCTGCCCGGGACGGTAGTTGAGGCTGGTGGCGGTGGGGCGCCTGGCGCCGTCCGGGTACGCGGTGACGAAGCCGTTGCTGGTGGTGTCGGTGACGGTGAGGTTGAGCAGCACCGACGAGGCGCCGGAGAAGTACCGTGCGCCGTTCACCCGCAGCCGGACCACCTCTCCTGCCCGGACCTTCGCCTTTGCCGCGCCCAGCCCTGTCGCGGTGTCGAGTATGCGGGCGGCGGGGCTGATCGGCACGAACACCGGGCCGACGGTCACGTCGGTGCTGGCTTTGGCTGCGGCCGCCGAAGTCGGTCAGGGTGCTGCTGATGGTGTAGTTGCCGGGCCGGTCGTAGGTGTTTCGGCGTCCCCGCAGTAGCCGGGCTGAGTGACGACCGGTGAGCCGTCGCCGAAGTCGAGCTTGCAGGAACTGAAGTCGAACGGCGAGTCCGAGCCGCCGGCCTCCACGGTCACGGTGAGCGGGGCTTGCGGATTCTCTTCGCGCGCGGTGATCTTGTCGACCAGGGGGCCGGGCGGGTTGATGCTGACGCCTACTTTGTAGACCCGGCCGGCCTCGGTCTCGGTGACGACATGGAAAGTGCTCTGGCCGCCGACCAGTGTCGTGTAGGTGTGCCGCACGGAGGCCGCAGTCGTGGTGACGTCAGGGGTTCCGTCACCGAAGTCGAAGGTGCGGGTGACGGCAGTGCCCCAGGGGTCGACATCGCCCGAGGTGATGGTCACCGGATGGCCGACCTCGGTGTTCGCCGGTTCGGCGGTGGGCGCGTAGTACCGCAGTGGGTCCTGGAACTCGGTCGCTCCGCGGTCGTAGTAGCCGCTGCCCGTCCCCGTGTTGCGAACCAGTGGGTCGTCCACGCGCGGGCTGCCGTTGATGTCGGCCAGCTCGCCGGGGGCATCGGCATCGGCCGAGTCGATGCCGGGGGAGCCCTCGCTGGGCCAGGGCACGTACCCGCCAGGACTGGCCTGGCCGGCGATGATGTCCTGTGTGCCCTGCCCGGTGGCGGTCTGGAAGCCGGTTGCGGTGGGGTACCCACCCCTGCCCAGTTGTAGAGATCGGCGCCGGGCAGCGGGTAGAAGAGGTTGTACCCGGACGTGGACTGGGCGGTGGAGTCGGCGCTGACCTGGATGTCGCCGCCGTAGACGACGTTGTTCTCGATGCTGAGGCCGGTTGAGCCGTCCGTCGCGGTGACTGCCGCCGGTGAGGAATGCCCGAAGGTATTGCTGGTGACGTCGGTGTCCGTCGCCCCGTCGAGGGCGATGCCGGTGGCGGAGTAGCTGGCCGGTTCGATCTGGTTGGTGGTGATGACCGTGTGCTGCGCGCCCGGTCCCACGGTGACGGCTGCGCCGTTCAGCGGCAGGAGATAGCTGCGACTCAGGGTTACGTCACTGCTCTGGCCGGAAACCGCCACGGCGGTGGCCCCCGCGGGAGCGCTGACGCGCAGGCTGTCCAGGGTGACGTCGCTGGAGTCCGCGACCGTGATGCCTCCCGCGGACAGCTCCAGTTGGAGACTGCCCAGTGTTATGTCGTGGGCGCCCTGGAAGGTCAGTTGCGGAAGGTATATGTAGTTCCCGCCGGTGATGGTGATCGGATCCCCGGGGGATCCCGAGGCGGTGATCGTCGTCGCCGGTAGGTGCCGCCGTCGGCGATCTGGAACGGTGTCACCGGGCTGGGCGGCGTCCGCCGCCGCCTGGATGGTGCAGGGCGTCGCCGCGGTACCGGTGCCTGCGGCGGTGTCCGAGCAGGCGGCATTGCGCACGTCGACGTACAACGTCGTGGAGTCGGCCGATGCGGTGGCAGTCGGCAGAACCACTACCCCCGCCGCCAACAGCATCACTGCTGCCGGTCCGGCAGCACGAGATCTGGACACAGTTCCCCCCTGAATTCCGCACTCCGCCCAACGCCCCGTCCGGCGCGGCGAGGAGCCTCGGCCGCACAACCCTACCGGCCGCGCCGCACCACCGAGCACCGGTCCGCGAGCCGGGGGTGAGGCGCGTGGGTACGGTGAGTTGAAGTCGACACGGGTTCTCGCCCCTGCGGCTGTGCGGTGACCGCCGTTCGGTGCCGTCGAGCGGTGCGTGTCGCGGTCCGCGTCTGGAAGGGCGGGGTGGTGCCTGCGTCGGCTTGCTGACGGGGTGGCGGTACGGGCTGGCCGGGGTTGGGGTGGGGAGGCGGGCAGGCGGCGTGACGGGACCGCTCACGCCGGGTCCGGCAGGTTCATCCGTGCGAGCTTGGCCGGGTCGGCCACGGCCGTGATGGCGGCGATCCGGCCGTCGGTGACGGTGAATGCGAGGACTGAGAGCGGCGTGCCGTCCGCGCGCCAGGAGATGACTCCGGGAAGGCCGCCCACGAGTGCTGCCCGGCCCAGGGCGGCCGCGCTTGCGGCCAGTTGGGCGCCGGCGGCGACCTTGGTGGCGCCGAGGGTGACGACCACGCCGCCGGGGGTGTCGGTGGTGAGCCTCACCTCGGGTCGAGCACGCGCAGCAGACCTTCGAAGTCGCCACCGCGAGCCGCTGCCAGGAAGGCGTCGACCACCTCGCGCTGTTCCCGGCCCGCGCGGGCCGGCCGCTCGGTTGCCTGGACCTTTCTGCGGGCGCGGCTGGCGAGCATCTTGGTGGCGTCGGTGGACTTGCCGAGGATGCGGCCGATCTCGTCGAACGGCACCGCGAACAGGTCGTGCAGCACGAACGCCAGCCGCTCGCTGGGCCGGAGCGAATCGAGGACGACGAGGAGCGCGAGCCCGACCGAGTCGGCGAGCACCACGTCGTCGTCCGGGGTGGGGGCAGCGTCGAGCGTCACCACGAGTTCGGGCAGGCGGTCGTCGTAGGACGCCTCGGGGCGGACCTGGCGCCACCGCAGGACGTCGAGGCTGATCCGGCCGACCACGGTGGTCAGCCAGCCGGCGAGGTTCTCGATGACCCCGTCCTGCGCGGGAGAGTCGAAGCCATGCCTCCTGGACCACGTCCTCGGCGTCGGCGTGCGAGCCGAGCACGCGGTAGGCGACCGCGCGCAGCCGGTCGCGCTGGGCCTCGAACGCCTGAGCCGCCGGGTCCGTCGAGCCGGTCTCGAACATGTTGTTACCTTCCCGAATCCGCTCCGTCATGGGTGATGACGGGCCCGGAGGGGCCCAGGTAACCACTGAAGGAGCAAGACTGATGGAAGCACGTCTCAAGGGTGCGATGAACCCCGACCTGATGACCGCGATCCAGCACCTCCACAAGGCGATAGCCGCCGGAGGTGTCGACCGGCGCCTGCTGTCGCTGGTCCACCTGCGCGCCAGCCAGATCAACGGCTGTGCGCCGTGCGTCTTCGCTGCAGTCTCGGGTGCGAAGAAGGCCGGTGAGACGGACGAGCGACTGCACCACGTGGTCGCGTGGCGCGAGACGCCGTTCTTCACTGACGAGGAGCGGGCGGCGCTCGCGCTGACCGAGGCCGCCACCCGCATCCAGGACGGCGCCCCCGGTGTGACCGACGAGATCTGGGATGCCGCCGCCGGCCACTTCGCCGGGGAGCAGCTGAACGCGATCATCCTGGAGATCGCCATGACCAACTTCTTCAACCGGATCAACCACGCGATCCGGGAACAGGCCGGCACGTCCTGGTGAGCCCACCCAACGGGGCGTCATCCACGAGGGATGACGCCCCGGTGGGGGACGAGGGCAGGGAAGATGATGAAGCGTCATATCGGTTCAATGGAAGGAAGTTGGCTGGTTCCGGCGTGGCCGCCGGTGCGGGAGTCCCCCTGGGTGGCTGTCTTGTGACGTCTTCCGCATTCAGTGTCAACCGATCGCGGTGAGCAGCCAGGACCAGGTGATCGGTCCGACTTGTCCGTTGTCCTGGAGTCCCAGCTGCTTCTGCATGCAGATGACGGCGGCATTGGTCAGCGAACCGTCCTGGCCGTCGATCTGGAGTTCGTCGGGCCCGCCGCCGGTGGCGCACGGCGCGAACCCGATGTCGAGGAGGTCCTGGACCGCCGCTCCGCAGACTCCGCTGAAGCCGTACTGGACGGTGGTGGAGGGGACCTCCTCATCGGAGAAGACCGGGCTGGGCTGCTCGCCGTGGTTCAGGCAGAAGTCGACGAGTTGCACAGCCTCGTAGCCGCTGTAGTCGGTCGCGCTCGCGGTTGGCGCGAACGCGAGGGCCGAGGCAGCCGCTATCGCTATCGGAGGGCGAAGGCGGCCAGCCGGGAGGCTCGGGTGGAAGGGCGCATGGCGGGTTTCCCCTTCTGGTCGACGAATTCGGTGGGGTGACGCCGCGTTGTCGAGGGATCATCCGGGAGGCTCGGGCCGCATGTCGGTGCGCGCGGGCGGGTGCCACGGAGTTGGTCTTCGGCGGACCGTGAGGTGGTTGATCCGGCTGCGTCGTTGATCGGGCCGGGCAGCGGGCTGAGCCGGACGGCTCGGCCCAGGGGAGCGATGCGGGTGACGGCCGCGGTAGCAGACCTCTGCTGACGTTCGTGTCAGCCTGCCTGCGTGGCCGTCAGGCCCTTGGCACGAGAGTCGGAGGGACCGCCGTGGGCGACCTCCCGGGGCCGGGCTGTCTGCCTGCCACGAGACCCGGACGGTCAGGTCCTCGCGGTAGTGATGGCTGCTTCGTGGAGGACGTCCTGCCACTCGGTGAGAACGTGTTGCAGGCCGGCGGTGTTGGCTTCGATGAGTTGTCGCTGGTGACCGGCGAGGATTCGGGTGTATGTCTGTTCGTAGTCGGTTTTCTGTTTGCATGTCACGTCGATGGTGGCGACGTGCTTCTCGATCGGGGAGGGCGGAGGAAGTGCCGCGCCCGGCGGGGTGGGGAGGCCGCGTCCGAGCAGGGTCTTGTCCTGGGAGGCGGTCAATGGGTTCGGGTAGTCGTAGCCGGCGGCTTTCATGCACGTGCTCCACGCCGTGTTGGCGGCTTTGAGTCCGCTGTCCTGGCGGGTCTGGGTGATGGCCTGCAGGCGCAGGGTCTGGACGAAGCTGTAGGCCTCGGTGGCCTGGTCGATGTTCAGCGTGACCACGGCTTGGTGCAGGCAGCCGGTGGAGGTGTCACTGGGGGTGCCGTAGAAGGCTGTGAGCACGTTCTGGGGGACGGTCGGTGCGTGGGCTGTCGTGGTGGGATCGGGTTCGGGCAGGCGGTATCCGTACGACCTGGCGTCGGCCAGGGTGGCCACGCCGAAGTAGACCAGTGGCGGCAGCACGGTGGGCAGGTAGTTTCCGCCCCAGCCGGCCGGTAAGGCCTGGCCCTTGCCGTGCATGCAGGACTGCTCGGTCCTGGTGATCGCGTGGAACAGCAGTGCCTCGTTCGCGGGTCGGCGTAGCCGTCGTAGGAGTCCAGGGGCAGGAGCATCGATCCGTCGGAGAACAGCTCGGCTCCTCCGCCCTGGTAGACCACTGAGAGGTTGGGCGCGCCGGGGCCGTGGCCAGCAGCGGAGCGGCCGCGGGCGGGCTCGTGGTGACGGGCGGCGCCGTCGCGGTACTGGTGCGGCCCCGGCGCAGCCGGCCAGGGCCAGGACGCAGGCGCCGAGGAAGGAGGCCAGGCGGACTGGCCGGAGGGCGGAGGGGCTCATGATGTCCACTCTTCTCATCGCTGACGGCTGGCGGGGCCGGGCCGCCGCCGGCGGCCCGGCCGGTGTGGCAGCGGGTCAGTGCCAGAGCTGCCAGCTGTCACCGCTGTACTGGGTGTTCACGAAGACGTTCTGGCTGCGGAACAGGCCGTTTGCGCCGGGGCCGTTGCCGCCGTCCAGGACGTAGCCGCTCATCCAGTTGTGCAGGAGCCAGCCGCTACCAGTGTTGATCTCCAGCCAGTCCTGGTTGAGATTGCCGTTGTCGCCGGCGCAGCCGTCGACCCAGACGGTGCCGTAGCCGCTCCACTGTCGGCCGGCGTCCAGGCACGGGCCGGAGGATCCTCCGGCCCGTTCGAGCCAGGCGCTGTTGGACTGCTGCTGGTCGTACCAGTAGGAGTCGAGATACGTGCCACTGACGCTGCTGCCGCACACGCCCGTGTAGACGTCGTAGGAGCCGTCGCTGTCGTCCGACTTCAGGCAGCTCCCGGTCTTGGCGTTCGTCCAGGTGACCACGCCGTTCGCGAAGGCCGTGCTGACTCCGCCCAGGGTGACCGCGCCCAGGACGCTCGCGGTCACCGCCAGCCGTCCGAGACTCTTCGTGCGGCGTGAAATGTTGAACATGTGTTGTTCCCTCCTGTTCGGCCGGCCATGGCCGACCCGTCGACACAGGGCTCTGCCGCCACTCCCGTGCGCCACTGCCGCACGTGCTGGCTCTCCCTGGTCCGTCGATTGCGTCATCGGGGGTATCGTCTTCGCCGCCCGTCACGCGGAGATACGATCGGTGCAACATGACCTGGCGATGTCCGGGACCGGCGGGGATGACGAATTGAGCATGCGTTTCACTTTGCTGGGCCCCGTGACAGTCACCATCAGCGGCCACACACAGGCCCTGCACGGGCATACCGCGAAATATCCTCACGGCCCTCTTGATCGAGGCGAACACGGTGCTGAGCGCCGAGCGGCTCGTCACAGCAGTGGGGCGAGGATCCACCGACCGCAGCCCTCGGGTCACTGCGCAACCACCTCGTGCGGCTGCGCGCCAGCTCGGGCCCGAAGCCGCGGCGCGGCTTCGCACCGTGGCACCGGGCTACCTCATCGAGGTCCACGACGGCGAGCTCGACGAACACGACTTCCACAGCCTGTGCCGACGCGGCCGCTCGGCGTTGCAGGCCGCGGACTGGGCGGCCGCGTCCGAGGCCCTGACCGCCGCACTGGCCTTATGGAGGGGAGAACCAGCGGGCGACACACTGTGTCTGAACGGCCCGGACCAGCGGATCGGGAGCCTGCTCGAAACACATGCCCAGGCCCTGGAGGACCGGATCGAGGCCGATCTGCACCTGGGCCGCCATCACGATGTCCTCGCCGAGCTCAGCAGCCTCACCGCTGCACACCCTGCGGGAGACCTTCCACCGGCAGCTGATGCTCGCCCTGTACCGCGCCGACAGACAGGCCGAGGCGCTCGGCGCCTTCCAGAATCTGCGCCGGACACTCGTCGACGAGCTGGGTGTGGAGCCGTCCCTGTCCGTCCAACAGCTGCACTGCCGCATCCTCAGCGCCGACCTCACGCTCTCGGCCCCGCCATCTCCGTTTGCGGTCCCGGCCGCGGACGAGTCGCTCCTGTGCCCGTCCCAGGCGGCGCCTTCCAACGGGCAGGACGCCCTTCCTGCCGGGGAAGCCGGAAAGGCAATCGCCGCGTCAAGGCCCGCCGCACCGCTGCCGACGGACGTCGCACAGCTGCCGGCGGCCGTTGCCGGATTCAGCGGAAGACAAGACCAGCTCCTGGAGTTGACGGAGGGTCTGCAGGACTCGGGCAGCTACGACGGACAGGTCCCCGTCGTCGTGGTCACCGGTGGCGGCGGCTCGGCAAGACGGCACTGGCCGTCCATGCGGCGCACCGTATCGCCCGCCACTTTCCCGACGGCCAGTTCTACGCCGACTTCCGGGGTACCGATCGCGTGCCGCGCGACCCGCATGACATCCTGGGCGGCTGGCTGCGGGCTCTGAGGCAAGCTGTGGATCCGGCCGATGACCCGGAGGAGCGCGCTGCCCAATGGCGCAGCGCCCTGTACAGCAAAGGTGTCCTGCTGCTCCTGGACAACGTCAGGGACGCCGAACAGATCCGACCGCTGCTGCCCGCCACACCTGCCTGCGCGGTCATCGTCACCAGCCGTGCCCGCCTCGCGGATCTCCCGGCGCACGCGTACTCGCCCTGGGACCGCTGAGCGACGAGGAGCCCTGGAGCTGCTGGCGCACCGAATCGGGGCGGCCGGCTGGCCCGGGCACAGGCGGCAACCGACTGGTCCGCGTGCGGGGGATTCCGCTGGCGGTTCAGATCGCCGGAGCCCGGTTGGCCGCGCGCGCGGCCTGGTCGATCGCCGCCATGAGTGCCCGTCTGCGGGATAGCGCAGACGGTTGGACGAGCTCATGATCGGCGACCTCGCGGTGCGGGCCAGCTCCACATCAGCTACACCTCGCTCGGCCCGACCCCGGTCCCCCTCCGCGGCACGGGCTTTCCGTCTCCTGGGCCTCGCCCGGGGGTGGATGTCTCCCTGCCCGCACGCCGCCCTCTCGGC
Source organism: Streptacidiphilus sp. 4-A2 (assembly GCA_014284505.1). Classification (GTDB taxonomy): domain Bacteria; phylum Actinomycetota; class Actinomycetes; order Streptomycetales; family Streptomycetaceae; genus Streptacidiphilus. Next base: position 54,519 of record JAAFYY010000002.1, read on the forward strand.
GCACCGGCACGTGCGGTGGAACAGGCACTGGAGGTCCTGGTCGACGCCCATCTGCTCCAGTCGCCCGCGAGGGTCGCTACCGTCTGCATGACCTGGTTCGCCTGTACGCCGCCGAGCTCGCCGAACAGCAGGACCCCCTGCGGGAGCGGGAGGGCGCCCTGCGCAGCATCGTCGACTGGTACCTGGCCGGCATCACGGGCACCCTGCTGGGGCTGGGGTCCGGCGAAGCAGGCCGGTCGGCCGCCGCAGCCAGTGAACCCGGATCCCCCGTCAGCACCGCTGGAACGGCCGCAGCCCTGGCCTGGTACCGGCACGAGCGTGCGAACCTGGTCGCCGCCATCTCCTGCGCGGTCGACAGCACCCTGGACACGGCACCGCAAGGGGACACTCCTGGTAGCCGGCCCCGGGAAACCTCATGACCGAAACCGGACGCGATGCCGCCTGCGCGGCGTACGTCCAGGCCCGCCGCCCGTGGCCGCGGCGCAGCTCCCAGCCTCGGGTGTCTGATGAAAGCGGCCATGACCCGGTGGCGTCGGGACGCCTGGACCAGGGGAGGACCGTGGCCCTGCGGTGGCGGGGGAGCAGTGAGGACTCGCCCCACAGGAGGGGAGACCCTCCCCCGGCGGCGCTGGGGGTTGCGGCACACTGGGCGTGCGGCCGACGGTGCCGGACGGAAGTGGAGGCTGTCGCTGGTGAGCTGGATCGAGGCGGGCCGGGCCTGGGGCGAGCGGGCCACTGACTGGGCGTATCTGATGGAGCCGTATGCGCGGAGCGCGAATGACGCGCTGTTCGACAGGGTCGGCGTCCCGGGACGCGGCTGCTCGACATCGCGTGCGGCTCCGGGTACGCGGCCGGTGTCGCGGCCGCGCGCGGGGCGGATGTGGCCGCCCTCGACGCCTCGGAGGCGCTGCTCACGATCGCGCGGCGCGCACTCCGGATGCCGAATTCCGGGTCGGCGACATGTACGACTGCCCTTCGAAGACGGTCGGTTCGATGCGGCGACGAGCTTCAACGGGATCTGGAAGGGGTGCGAGGACGCGCTGCGCGAGGCCCGCCGGGTGGTGCGCCCTGGCGGGCTGGTCGGGTTCACGTTCTGGGGCTCGCCGAGACGGCTCGGCCTTCTGCCGTATTTCGCCGCGCTCATGGAGCTGTCTCCACCCAGCCATGTCGACGCCACCCTCAACCAGGGCGACACCGGGCGGCCGGAGTCGCTGAGCAGATGCTCGCCGACGCCGGTCTGGAATACGTCGACCGGGGAACCGTGAAAGTCGTCAACGAGTGGCCGGACCTGGACCTGACGGTGCGGGCGCTCGCGTCGGCGGGGCCGTCCTGGCCCGCCCTGCGGGAGGTCGGCCACGAACGATTTGCGGACGCGGTGCGCGAGGTGGTCCGCCCCCTCTACACCGAAGGTCTCGGCGTCCGGATCGTCTCCGAGTTCGGCTGGATCGTGGGGCGGGTTGCAGGCGAGTGAATCGGCACAGGGTGCGGTCGGTGGTTCTGGATGTCGATGGTGCGTGGTGGCTGCTGTGATGCGTCGGGTGGCGGTGAAGACGGCGTCGAAGGGTGCGCGTCAGCTGACCTGGAGACCGACCGCCAGCGTCAGTTCAAGGACCCGGTGCGGCGATGCGAGATCCGGAAACAGTTCCGCAGCTGCGACATCCGGTACCGGACCGTCTGGGGATGGACGAACAACGCCGCCGCCACCTCGTCCCGCCTGCCCTGGTGCAGCAGCCACGCCCGCAACGTCTCCTCCAGCCGCCGCGCGGTGGCGCCAGGCAAGGTCCGCAATGGTGCGAGGGCTCGGGCACGCAGGTCTGCGAACGCGTCCAGGTCGGCGCTCAGCACCAGCTCGGGCAGGTGCTCCTCGGTGTCGCGAATGTCAGCGGAGAGGGAGCGCGCGCGTACGGCTCGTGCGTACGAGGCGGACGCACGAGTCCATGGCCGGGCCGGGCCGACCACGGCGGCGCGGTCGGTCAGCTGCCGCAGCAGATGTGACCGGTCGGCATCGGGGACGAGCAGCACACCGGTGGCGTCCGGCAGGTCGTCGAGGACGAGGGTGCCTGGGTCGAGCGCGCGGTAGGCAGGCCGGGCCTGGGCGGTGGGCAGCAGGACCGCGGTCAGTGAGACCGGAGGCTGCCACCCGGCCCGCTGAACGGAGGCCAGCAGCACGTCCGGGCTCGCGTCGGCGAGGAGGTCGCGGGCCAGGTGTTCCAGGTGGGCGCTCGTGTGCCCGGCCCCGGGCGGCCAGTTCGTCGGCGTGGCCCGCGGCGCTCGCGGCGGAGAGCTCGTCGATGTAGGCGAAGGTCAGCTCGGCGAACTTGGCGACCTCGGCGGCTGGCAGACCCGCGGGTACGGCCCCGCCGCCAGGCAGCGCCAGGCCACGCGCGCGCCGACGCGGTAGGCGCTGAGCAGGGCGTCCATCGAACGGCCGTCGCGCACCTCGCCGCGTCCCAGCTCGTAGGCCGCGTCACCGGCGTCGCCGCCTGTGGCATTCCCGCTCGCGAGGTCCAGGTAGTGCCCCAGAGCGGTGCGGACGGCTCGGCGAATGGTGCTGCCCATGCGGCCCGAAAGGGCGTTGGCGTAGGGAGGGACCTCGTTGATGATCGCCTGGACGACCTCGTCGGCGGTGGTCTTCAGCGCGGCCCGGAGCGCGGTGACCGTCGTCTCATCCAGGGCCAGCTCGCTGACCCTCCGGATTGCATGGCTCATGTTTTGTTCCTTACGAACAATGCAGCCGACCAGATTTACGTCCTGCGGTCAGGACTTTACGCCTTGAGGCGCAGCAAGCTGGAGTCATGACGAGCGCAGCCCTCCGCAGCAGGGCGTGGAAACTGCTGGGAATGGTCACGACGCCGCTGCTGCCGTCGGACTACCTCGACCTGGTCAGCCCGCTGCGTGCGGGCGCCGACCTGCGTGGGCGCATCGAGGCCGTGCACCCCGAGACGGGTGACGCCGCGACTGTCGTGATCAGGCCGGGACGGGGCTGGCGCGGCCACACGGCCGGTCAGTACGTGCGGATCGGGGTCGACGTCGACGGGGTGCGCCTGTGGCGCGCCTACTCCATCACCTCGCCCACAAACCGCCGGGACGGCCGCGTCACCATCACCGTGAAGGCGATCCCGGACGGCAAGGTCAGCAGCTACCTGGTCCGCAGGGCGAATCCGGGCACGCTGATCGAGCTCGACCAGCCGACCGGTGACTTCGTGCTGCCGCAGGCCAAGCCCGCCAAGGTGCTCTATCTGACGGCCGGCAGCGGCATCACGCCCGTGATGGCATGCTGCGCGACATCGAGTTCGACGACGTCGTCATGGTCCACTGCGCGCCACAGCCGCAGGATGTGATCTTCCGCAACGAGCTGCACGACCTGGTCGCGGACAAGAAGCTGCGGCTCATCGAGGTGCATACCGACACGGACGGCATGCTCGACATCGCCCGTCTCGACGAACTCGTGCCCGACTGGGCCGAGCGCGAGACCTGGGCGTGCGGGCCCGCGGGCCTGCTCGACGCCGCCGAAGAGCACTGGACCGAGCACGGCGTGCCAGAGCGCCTGCACACCGAACGCTTCCGCCCCGGCATCGTCGTCGCCGGCGACGGCGGTGAGGTCACGTTCAGCGTCACCGGCAAGACCGTCGACGCGGACGGCGGCACGCCGTTGCTGGACATCGGCGAGCAGGCCGGCGTGCTCATGCCCTCCGGGTGCCGCATGGGCATCTGCTTCGGCTGCGTCACACCGCTCAAGGCGGGCGCCGTCCGCGACCTGCGCACCGGCGAGATCACCGGGGCCGAGCCGGGCGTCCTCATCCAGACCTGTGTGTCCGCCGCGGCGGGCCCCTGCGACATCGAACGGTAGGAGCACCTTGACCGTCATCGACCCACTGCCCACCTGACCGCGGAGCAGATCGATGAGCTCGGCCGCGAGCTGGACGCGATTCGCGACGAGGTGATCGCCGACCGCGGCGAGAAGGACGCCGCCTACATCCGTAAGGTCATCTCGGCGCAGCGCAAGCTCGAACTGGTCAGCAGGGGCGTGCTGCTGTTCTCGATCTTCCCGCCCGCGTGGCTGCTCGGCACCGCCGGTCTGTCCGTGTCGAAGATCATGGACAACATGGAGATCGGCCACAACGTCCTGCACGGCCAGTGGGACTGGATGCGCGACCCGAAGATTCACTCCACCACCTGGGAGTGGGATCACGTCTCGCCGTCCGAGCAGTGGAAGCACTCGCACAACGAGCTGCACCACACGTACACCAACGTGATCGGCAAGGACAACGACCTCGGCTACGGCATCATGCGCGTCGACGAGGACCAGAAGTGGCACCCGTTCCACCTCGGCCAGCCGCTGTGGAACTTCATCAACGCCTGCTTCTTCGAGTACGGCATCGCGGCGTACGACCTGGAGCTCGGCAAGAACCTGCACAGGCGCCGCCGCAAGGACCCGGAGTTCCGCGCACGGGCCAAGGCCGTGGGCCGCAAGATCCGCAAGCAGGTGCTCAAGGACTATGTGATCCACCCGCTGCTGTCGGGCCCGTCGTTCCTCACCACGCTCGCCGCCACGTTCACCGCGAACCTGGTCCGAACATCTGGTCCCACTCGGTGATCATGTGTGGGCACTTCCCGAGGGTGTGCAGGTCTTCGAGCGCCGGTCGATCAAGGGCGAGACGCGCGGCCAGTGGTACCTGCGCCAGATGATGGGCTCGGCGAACATCAGCGGCAGCAGGGCCATGCACTTCATGACCGGCAACCTGTCGCACCAGATCGAGCACCACCTGTTCCCGGACCTGCCGAGCAACCGATATGCCGAGGTCGCGGTGAAGGTGCGCGCGCTGTTCGAAAAGTACGAGCTGGAGTACATCACCGGGCCGCTGCCCAAGCAGGTGTTCTCCGCCTGGCACAAGGTCTTCCGGCTCTCGCTGCCGAGCAAGAAGCCCCAGGTCAAGACGCCGGACCGCGAGCAGGAGCTCGTCGCGGCCTGATTCCCGCAGGGAGCCGACACGGGTTTCGACCTCGGTCCGTGAGGTCTTGGTGCCGGGTCGGTCCCGGGCGCGTGCGGGATGTTCCACACGGTGCCGAACGCCATCGGAGGCCCCCCGCGCGATCTCCCCTCGGACGCGCCGGTGACCCCTCGCGGACTAGGGTGTCGCGCATGAGCCACACGCCCATCGACCCCGTCGCGCACAACCGCCTCGCCTGGGACCGCGAGGTGGAGCAGGGCAACGAGTGGTCGCGCCCGGTCGGCCCCGAGGTGATCGCGAAGGCGCGGGCCGGCCAGTGGTCCATCGTCCTGATCGGCTACGAGCCGGTCGACCCGGCCTGGTTCCCGCCGGACATCGCCGGTCGCGACGTGCTCTGCCTCGCCTCCGGCGGCGGGCAGCAGGGGCCGGTGCTGGCCGCGGCGGGCGCGCGGGTGACCGTCTTCGACAACTCGCCCCGCCAGCTGGCGCAGGACGAGATGGTCGCGGCGCGGGAAGGGCTCGACCTGCGCACCGTGCTCGGCGACGCGCGCGACCTGAGCGCGTTCCCGGACGCCTCGTTCGACCTGGTCGTCCACCCGGTGTCCAACCTGTTCATCCCGGAACCGGCGCCGGTCTGGCGCGAGTGCCACCGCGTGCTGCGCCCCGGCGGGGCGCTGCTGTCCGGCTTCCTCAACCCGGACGTCTACCTCTTCGATGCCGAGCCACTGGAGGCGCGCGGCGAGCTGCTGGTGCGCCACCGCCTGCCCTACAGCGACCTCACCCACCTGGAGCCCGCCGAGCGGGAACGGCTGTGGGGCCTCGACGCACCGCTGGAGTACAGCCACACGCTCACCGAGCAGCTCGGCGGCCAGATCGCGGCCGGCTTCGCCATCACCGGCTTCGCCGAGGCGCCGCACCACTCGGACGCCACCGCCGGCTGGCTCTCCGGCTACTTCGCCACGAAAGCGGTCAAGGCCGGCGCCGGTCACTGACCCTTCACCGGCCGGGCCGAATCAGCAGCGGCGCCGGCCGGCGGCCGGGGCCCTGGGCGTGGTGGGCCCGGACGGTCGTGAGCTAGTGTCCAGCCACTGCGTGTCGTCGCCCGCTCTCCTGGGGAAGGGAACTCTCCATGCTCGAAAAGCTCCTGCACCACAAGCTGCTGCACGAAGGCCTCGAGGGCAAGGGGGTGATCACCGCGCGGAAGCTCGGGCACCCATGACCGAGACCGGTGCCGGGGGCTTCTACATCGGGATCGAAGGACACATCACGTTCGACGACGGCACCCAGGCCGTCTTCTCCGCGAGAAGACTGGACCCCCACAAGCTCGGGGAACTCGACGTGGCAACGATCGTGCCGGTCCGCTACAGCGCGGACCATCAGCACGTGGTCCTGGACACGCCCAAGCTCGAGGCTCTGCGGACGGCGAGGAAGCAGGAGGCGGCCGGCTGGCCGAGCACAAGAGGCAGCGGGACATCGCCGCCGCGGACGCCAAGCTGGCCCAGGCAAGCAAACACCCCGACCACGGCTGAGTCCCGCGGCCTCAAGGGGCGGACCGCATGTTCGCGGTTGCAGCAAGGACTTTGACGGATCATCGAGCAGCTGCGGCAAGGGGCCCGGGCTGCCTGTTCGGATATATCAGACGATTACTGACGGGCCGTCATAATCCAAAGGTGCCAATTTGCTGAACAATCAGGATTCGGGTTGAGGTTACTCTGTTGGCATGGTCGGTTCGCCTATTTCATGTGCGTTTGAACGAGCAGTGGGGACAGAGCCGGCGGTGCCCGGGATGACTACGAGTGCTCGGCCCGAGGGGATTTCACGGGTGTAATCGTGAGCGCCGGGGTGATCCGGCCGGTTCCTCGCGCGGTTGAGTTCTCCGCGCCGCAGCTCAACTCCGGTGACGTCATCACCGCCCGCCTCCCCACCGTGCACGCGGCGGCCTTCGTCGCGGACGCGGGCCTCATCCTCGCTGGGTAGCTGTGCCGCCTGGACACCGCCCCACCTGCGGCATCGGGCTCGACGAGTTCCGCTCGGTGGTCCTGGGCGGCGCCCGCCCCGGGGAGTCGGACGGCGACTGCGCCCGCCGTACCGCCCGGTGGGCCCAGGCCCGGATCGTCCGACCTGAGGACGACTTCCTGTCGGCTCCCTGGCCCTGCACGCCGACCGCCGGTCCGTCTCGTCGAGCATCTCTGGCTTGACGGGAAGGGCCGACTGGCGAGCCGTCGCCGCGCGGAAGGGTGGCTGGCGGCCTGAGAGTTGATCCTTGCCGCCAAGATCGGACAGCGCCTGGGCGGGTTCCGTGCTTCCGGTCCTTCCGGGTATCTGATTCGCTTTTTTCATGACATGCCCATTGCATATGTTCGGTAAGAGATGATCCTTCCGTCTGCTGGGCGCCCGGAGGTGGCTGTTAGTTTTTACAAGAAATACGACCATCGTGTCTTCAAGGGGCGGGCCTGTGGCTTCCGGTCGGAACCAGAGCAGGGTCTTCGGTGACAGGCGCGGCGCGAGTCGGCGCAGCGGCACGGCACTGCGGAGCCTGGCGGCGGTGTTCACCGTCGTGGCGCTCACCATGGGCACCGCGCAGGCAGCACCCGTTGCCCACAGCCAGTCGCGGACCCCGGCGGTCATGGCCCGCACCGCCTCGATCCCGGTCGCCCCGGTGGTCTCGCACTACCAGAAGCCCCATCCCATGGCCGGCGTCCGCATCCAGCCACCGGTGTGGCCCACCGGGACGTCCACGGTGACGCTGCCCGTGAGCGCTACGGCCGGCATGGCCGACCAAGCAGTCGCGCAAGGGCACGGAGCAGCGGCTCCGACCGCAGCGCGGGCGGGAGCCCTGCCGGTGTGGATCGGTAGCCCGGCAGGCAACCCGGGCGGCGCCGCTGCCCGCTCCGCCTCCGCTGCTACGCCCTCGAAGGTGTCGGTGCGGGTCCTGCCCCGGGCCGCAGCCCAGGCGGCGGAGTCAGCGGGCTGCTGCTGACGGTCTCCCGGGCTGAGAAGCGAGTCCCAAACCGAAGGTAGGGTCACGTTTTCCCAGGTGAGGTGTGTGGCCGTCGGTCGGTAGGCATGCTCGGAGCGTCGTGTCGGTGCGGGGCGTGCTGGGAGGTGGCGGATGCCGTCGGTGCTGGGAGTGTTGGAGCGGCGCGAGCGGGTGGCGCTGGCCCGGGCAGAGGAGTTGCGGGCCGAGTTGGAGCGGCTTCAGGCTGCTGTGGCCGAGGCGGATGAGGCCGCGCGGCGCGCGGTTATCGCCCGCGAGGAGACGGTCGTGGCCTTGGCTGAGGCGGCCGAGGAAGCCGTCGTGGTCGGTGTGCCGGTGAATTTGCCGGCCGCGGGTGTTGCTGGGCCGCGGGTGGAGGTCCCGCTGTGGTGCGAGGGGTGGGGATCGAGGTGCTGCCGCCGAGTGCGCGCGGATCGTGGCCCTGGTCCAGGAGGATGCCGCCGGTGGCGGGGACGGAGTGCGGGCACGGGCGATGCGCGAGCATCTGGGCTGGTCAGCCAGTGATGCGCGGGAGCAGGCAGCGCGGTTTCGGGCGAAGCGGCTGGTCGAGCGGGGCTGGTTGACCGAGGGGCGGCCAGGGCTGTTCAGGCCGCGGGCCGCTTGACGCGGCGCGGTGCTGGTCGGCCGGAGCGGGCCAGGCGGCGGGTGGCCGGGATGCTCGCGGCCCACCAGGCCATCGCCTCGGCACTGTCGATGCGGGTCTCGTAGTCCCGGGCCAGCCGCCGGGCCCGGATCAGCCAGGAAAAACTGCGCTCCACGACCCAGCGGCGCGGAAGCACCACGAACCCCTTGGCGTCGTCGCTGCGCTTGACGACGGTCAGCGCGAGGGTCAGGACGGCGTGGGCGAAGGTGACCAGCCAGCCGGTGTAGGCGCCGTCGGCCCAGACCAGAGTGATGCGGTGGTGTTCGGCGCGCAGTTGTTCCAGGAGGTCGCGGCCGGCGTCGTTGTCCTTGACCGACGCGGCGGTGACGATCACGGCCAGCAGCAGGCCGAGGGTGTCCACGGCGATGTGTCGTTTGCGGCCGTTGATTTTCTTCCCGGCGTCGTAGCCGCGGGTGGCGGCGCCGACGGTGGCGTCAGCCTTGACCGACTGCGAGTCGATGATCGCGGCGGTGGGTTCTTCCTTCTTGCCGGCCAGTTCGCGCAGCATCTTGCGCAGTCGGCCGTAGAGCTCCTTGGTGTAGTCGTTGTCGCGCCAGCGGCGGAAGAACCGGTATGCCGCTCGCCACTTGGGGAAGTCGGCGGGCAGGCCGGCCCAGCGCACGCCCTCGGTGACCAGGTAGCGCACGGCGTCGATCATCTGCCGGTGGCAATAGCCCTCCGGGCGGCCGCCGCGTCCGTTCAGCCAGGCCGGGACCGGCAGCAGCGGCCGCACGATCGCCCACTCCGCGTCGGTCAGGTCGGAGCCGTAGCGGCGGGTTCGGTCGGGCTGGTCAGCGGCATTCCCGAGCCGGTGTGCGAGGCAATCGCACGACATGCCGGAGCTGGACGCGGACGGAGCGAACACGGCACAGTGGGACACCAGGGCCTCCTGATGGTTCGTTGACTCGACATCACCGAACTGCGCAGGAGGCCCTTCTTCTATGCGCCGGCCGCGGAGCGATCACCCGAACGAGCCTGATAGGCACGGAAGTTCGAGTGTCAGTCGTGTCCCTCGGTTTGGGAATCGCTTCTGAGGTACTGCGCCTGGAGCTTCGGCGGGTAGTCCGCCTGCCGTCTGGTCTCCATGAACGTCGCCGGGTCGGGCTGGACCCATCCGCGTGCGACTCCGTCGGGTCCCATGTTCGCAGTGATCAGCAGGGCGGTATGAGCGATGGTGGTCACGAGCTTGCCGCCCGTGCGGAGAGATCGGAGCCAGGTTTCCGGGATGGGTCGGACTGAGACGGTCGCGATGATCCGGTCGTACGCGGAATCGGGCAGTGTGCCGGTCGCGTCGACGGCTTCCATGCGTGGGTGCTGGCCGAAGTCCGCGAGGCGCTGGGTGGCGGCGCTGACGAGGTACGGGTCTACGTCGATGCTCGTGACGTGCTGTTCCCCGATGCGGCGGCTCAAGAGCGCGGCCGAGTAGCCGGAGCCGGTTCCGACGTCGAGCGTCCTCTTCCCGGGTTCCAAGTCCAGGCGGTGGAGCATGGAGACGACGAGTCCCGGCAGTGTGGATGAGGATGTCGGGCTGCCCTTGGCCCGTTCGCCGGGCTTCGCGTCGTCGGCGTGGTCCGGCCCGACTCGGGTGACCAGGGTCTCGTCCCGATAGACAGCCGAGAGGTGTTCCTCGGACAGCGGCGACGGGCTGACGAGGTCCCATTCCTCTGTGGGGCTGTTCGGGACCCTTTCCCACCAGTGCGGGATCAGGTGGTGTCGTGGTGTGTTGCTCACGGCTTCGTGCCACTGCGGGGCCGCCGCCGTCACTTCGTCGGCGAGGCGCTTCGCGGCCTCTTGCCAGTTCACCTAGTCGTCTCCTTGCAGTGCGTCAGCCATAGCGGCGACCAGCGGGATTCCTGCCTTGACGGCGATCCAGTGCCATTGACCGTTCGGGTTCACTTCGAAGAACTTCCATTCGCCGTCCGGCGTCACGGCGAAATCCAGGGCGCCGAAGTACAGGCCCAGCTCGTCCATGAGCCGCCGCACACCCTTCTCGACCAGGGGCGGTAGTTGTACGGCCTTGTAGGTCAGTGATCGGTAGTCCGTGCGCCAATCCAGCTGGGCGGCAGCACTGCCCGCGTGGATGGCGACAGGGAACATGCGGTCACCGATGACGGTAAGCCGGACCTCGTACGCCTTGGGGACGTTCTCCTGAAACAGGTGGACGGTGCCCGTGACCCCGTCGTCCACGTCCGCAGCGGATACGAGCGTTGTCGGGATGAACTTCCTCGTGCCGTTCGGCGACAGTACGCCGCCGCTCAGGCCCTTGTAGATGACTTGCTCGGTGCCCATGAAGCTACGGGCATGCTCTGGAACGGACGTGATCACGGTTCGGGGGACAGCCAGGCCGGCCCTTGCGGCGACCGCCAGTTGGCGCGGCTTGTAGTTCGCTGCCGAGTCCATGGCAGGGTGGTTGATCCAGCGCACTGGCATGGAGCTGAGCACCCCGAGGACCCCGCTTCGGGCTTCGGAGACGGAGAAGGCGCGCGCATGGCCGGGCCACTCGTCGGGTGTCACGAACTCGTTGGGGCGACGCCACCAGACAGACTTGACCGTCTGTAGATCCAGCGTCCGGGAACCGGTGAGGGTACCCGCCCAGCCGTCCCCCGTGAGGGAGACGGCCAGACGGGATGCGGTGGGGAAGTCCGCCGTGTCGTAGCGCACGACTTCCTGGCCGCGCCTTGCCAGTTCCTCAACCACGGCATCGGCCGTCAGATCACCTCGACCGGTCAGGATGAGGATCGCGGCCATGTCAGTACAGGTCGGTTCCGCTGTCGGACCCCGGCCCGGAGCCGTCGCCGTTGCTGGTCTCCGTCTGAGTCTCCGGCATGTCCGCCGTGATCGCGTGCCACGGGTTGCCTGCCCCGTTGACGTTCAGTTGCAGTGCCGTGCTGTAGCTCACGGGGATCTTCTCCTGGGGGTCGAGTCGGGCGGCGACACGAGGTGTCGAACGCCGAACGGCAAGGCTGTTGGGGTACTCATCTGCTACCTCCATGTGAAGTGATGGATGATCCGCTTGTGCTCCCGCCCGGAAGGGGACGGGCGTCTGTGGTGCCCGCTCCGGTCCACGGTGGGGGAACACGTGGCCGGAGCGGGGGCTTAGAAGCGAGTCCCAAACCGAAGGTAGGGTCACGTTTTCCCAGGTGAGGTGTGTGGCCGTCGGTCGGTAGGCATGCTCGGAGCGTCGTGTCGGTGCGGGGCGTGCTGGAGGTGGCGGATGCCGTCGGTGCTGGGAGTGTTGGAGCGGCGCGAGCGGGTGGCGCTGGCCCGGGCAGAGGAGTTGCGGGCCGAGTTGGAGCGGCTTCAGGCTGCTGTGGCCGAGGCGGATGAGGCCGCGCGCGCGCGCGGTTATCGCCCGCGAGGAGACGGTCGTGGCCTTGGCTGAGGCGGCCGAGGAAGCCGTCGTGGTCGGTGTGCCGGTGAATTTGCCGGCCGCGGGTGTTGCTGGGCCGCGGGTGGAGGTCCCGCTGTGGTGCGAGGGGTGGGGATCGAGGTGCTGCCGCCCGAGTGCGCGCGGATCGTGGCCCTGGTCCAGGAGGATGCCGCCGGTGGCGGGGACGGAGTGCGGGCACGGGCGATGCGCGAGCATCTGGGCTGGTCAGCCAGTGATGCGCGGGAGCAGGCAGCGCGGTTTCGGGCGAAGCGGCTGGTCGAGCGGGGCTGGTTGACCGAGGGGGCGGCCAGGGCTGTTCAGGCCGCGGGCCGCTTGACGCGGCGCGGTGCTGGTCGGCCGGAGCGGGCCAGGCGGCGGGTGGCCGGGATGCTCGCGGCCCACCAGGCCATCGCCTCGGCACTGTCGATGCGGGTCTCGTAGTCCCGGGCCAGCCGCCGGGCCCGGATCAGCCAGGAAAAACTGCGCTCCACGACCCAGCGGCGCGGAAGCACCACGAACCCCTTGGCGTCGTCGCTGCGCTTGACGACGGTCAGCGCGAGGGTCAGGACGGCGTGGGCGAAGGTGACCAGCCAGCCGGTGTAGGCGCCGTCGGCCCAGACCAGAGTGATGCGGTGGTGTTCGGCGCGCAGTTGTTCCAGGAGGTCGCGGCCGGCGTCGTTGTCCTTGACCGACGCGGCGGTGACGATCACGGCCAGCAGCAGGCCGAGGGTGTCCACGGCGATGTGTCGTTTGCGGCCGTTGATTTTCTTCCCGGCGTCGTAGCCGCGGGTGGCGGCGCCGACGGTGGCGTCAGCCTTGACCGACTGCGAGTCGATGATCGCGGCGGTGGGTTCTTCCTTCTTGCCGGCCAGTTCGCGCAGCATCTTGCGCAGTCGGCCGTAGAGCTCCTTGGTGTAGTCGTTGTCGCGCCAGCGGCGGAAGAACCGGTATGCCGCTCGCCACTTGGGGAAGTCGGCGGGCAGGCCGGCCCAGCGCACGCCCTCGGTGACCAGGTAGCGCACGGCGTCGATCATCTGCCGGTGGCAATAGCCCTCCGGGCGGCCGCCGCGTCCGTTCAGCCAGGCCGGGACCGGCAGCAGCGGCCGCACGATCGCCCACTCCGCGTCGGTCAGGTCGGAGCCGTAGCGGCGGGTTCGGTCGGGCTGGTCAGCGGCATTCCCGAGCCGGTGTGCGAGGCAATCGCACGACATGCCGGAGCTGGACGCGGACGGAGCGAACACGGCACAGTGGGACACCAGGGCCTCCTGATGGTTCGTTGACTCGACATCACCGAACTGCGCAGGAGGCCCTTCTTCTATGCGCCGGCCGCGGAGCGATCACCCGAACGAGCCTGATAGGCACGGAAGTTCGAGTGTCAGTCGTGTCCCTCGGTTTGGGAATCGCTTCTGACGGTTCATCGACTTCGGGTCGGGTGCGGCTGGCCTTGGGCTACCGACTCTTCGCCACGGCCTTCGGCGGCGACTGGGCCTCGCGGCTGCGCCTGACCGAGTTGCCTGCCTGCGCGCTGACGACACCGCAGCTGGCGGCCTGCCGTGTCGGCGTCCCGGTCGCGGCTACGAACTCCGCCACCGCGCAGCAGTTGTCCGCCGACATCACGCTCCCCGGCACGGCTGCCGCGGCCGCGACGGCCGCCACGCGCCTGGCCGCCAGGGCCGCGACGGCGGTGCCGGTGGTGCTGGCCGCTACGTCGGCCGCGGGCGGCGGCGGCGGCGACTTCACCCAGACCAGCCTCAAGCCCAGTTCCTCCTGGCAGGCGGGTGGCAGCGCCGACAGCTTCACCTGGTCCTACCCGCTCCAGACGCCGCCGGTTCCCGGCGGGCTGTCCCCGCAGCTGTCCCTGAACTACGACTCGCAGGCGCTGGACGGGTTGACGTCGTCGACCAACACCCAGGCGTCTGTGGTGGGTGACGGGTTCAGCCTGCCGGAGGCGTTCATCGAGCGCTCGTACGCGAGTTGCCACCAGAACCCGGCCGGTTCGACCCAGAGCGACGACAACTGCTGGTCGGCGAACAACCAGCTGACCCTGTCGATGAACGGGCAGAGCAGCGTCCTGGTCAAGGACGACACGACCGGTGCCTACCACCCGCAGAACGACATGAACGAGCGAGTGCAGTACGAGACCGGTGCCACACGGGCGCAGAGCGGCGAGTACTGGGTGGTCACCACCGCCGACGGCACCCAGTACACCTTCGGCTTGAACCGGCTGCCGGGCTGGGCGAGCGGGGACGGGACCACGAACTCGGTGCTGACCGAGCCGGTCTATGCCACCGCCTCGGGACAGCCCTGCTACAACGCGACGTTCGCGGACTCCTACTGCGACCAGGCATACCGGTGGATGCTGGACTACGTCAAGGACACCCATGGTGACGTGATGTCGTACTTCTACACGCCGACCACCGGCTACTACGCCATGGACATGGGCTCGACGGCGACGGCCGCCTCGGCCTACACCCGGGACGTGTCGCTTGCGAAGATCGAGTACGGGCAGCGCGACGGCTCGGTGTACACCACCAGCCCGGCCGCCCAGATGTCGTTCAGCTACAGCGGCCGCTGCGACACCTCCTCGACCGGCTGCGCCACTTCCACGCTGGCCAGCTCGACGGCGTCGGCCTGGCCGGACGTGCCCTACGACCAGAACTGCGCGAGCGGGCGGCGTGCAGCGTCGACTCGCCGACGTTCTGGTCTGAGAACGAATTGACCGGAATCCAAACCCAGGTGCTGGTGGGTTCGACCGAGACGAACGTCGACTCCTGGGCGTTCACCTACAGCTTCCCGGCCACCGGGGACGCGACCACGCCCTCGCTGTGGCTGAGCACCATCGTGCGCACCGGGCAGGACACCTCGGCCGGGGGCTCCAGCGCTTCGATCGCGATGCGCCGATCACGTTGACCGGCCAGGCGCTGTCGAACCGGGTGAACCTGACCGACGGCTACCCGCCGATCACCCGCTACCGGCTGAACAAGATCGTCACCGAGACCGGTGAGATCATCAATGTGGACTACTCCTCCGCCGCGTGTGCGAGTGGCACCCCGAGCGACCCCAGCCGGAACACCTCGCTGTGCTATCCGGACTACTGGACCCCGGCCGAGCAGACCACGCCGATCGAGGACTGGTTCAACAAGTACATCGTCACTGCCGTCAGCGAGCAGGACCCGACCGGCGCGGGTCAGCGACACCATCACCACCACTTACACCCCTGTCGGCTCACCCGCCTGGCACTACGACGACAACCCGCTCACCCCGGCCTCGCAGCGGACCTGGGACCAGTGGCGCGGCTACCAGACCATGCAGGTCTCCACCGGCAGCGCCCCGACCGGTCACCCTCACCCAGGACACCTACTTCCGGGGCATGAACGGTGACACCCTGCCCAGCGGCCTGCGCACGGCCACGGTCACCGGACTCGCGCGGTGACCCGGCGGTCACGACCTGCCCCAGTACGCCGGGATGACCTACGAGAGCGTCGTCTACAACGGGCACAACGGCACCAGCCCCGGCCCGGTGGTCTCCGACATGTCACCGATCCGTGGACCAGCACGGCCACCGCCACCCACGCGCTGACCGGCCTGCCCAGCCAGCAGTCCTTCATCACCGCCACCGCCGACACCAAGACCTACACCCGCTTGCCGCCGGGGGTACCCGCGAGACCGAGACCGACTACACGTACGACTCCTACGGCCGGGTCACCCAAATCAACGACCTTGGCGACGACTCCACGTTGAGCGACGACCGGTGCACCACCACGACCTACGCGGACAACACCACCGCCTGGATCCTGGACGCGCCTGACGAGGTCAAGACCGTCTCCGTCAACTGCGGCAGCACACCCTCGCTTCCGGCTGACGCCGTCTCCGACACCCGTACCTTCTACGACAGCTCGACCACCTTCGGTACGGCACCGACTGTGGGCGACGCCACCGTGACCCAGGAAGCCACCAGCTACACCGGCAGCACCCCCAACTTCAGCACCACGGCCGGCCTGACCGTGGACGAGTACGGGCGGGTGCTGACCTCCACCGACGCCGACAACCGCACTACCACCACCAGCTACACCCCGCCACCGGCGCGGACCCTACGCCGCCACCGCCACCGATCCGATGGGCCACGTCACCAGCATCACCCTGGACCCGCTCCGCGGTCTGACCCTGAGCAGCACCGACGCCGCAGGCTACGTGACCTCCGGCCAGTACGACGCGCTCGGCCGTACCACCGCGGAGTTTGCCCCCGGCGTCACCGCGGCGGCCGTCAAGTACACCTACAGCGTCTCCGACTCCGTGCCTCGACCGCCACCGCTGAGACCCTCGACAACGACGACAGCACCTACCGCAGCACCGAAACCCTCTATGACGCGCTGCTGCGCACCCGCGAGACGCAGACCTCCACCGAGGACGGCGGCCGCGACGTGGTGGACACCGTCTACAACACCGACGGACTGACAGCGTCCACCACCGCTCCCTACTACAACAGCGGTGCCCCGAGTGGGACGTTGGTGCAGGCCCAGGCCGGAAGGTGCCCTCCGAGACCGGCTATACCTACGACGGCGCCGGGCGGCAGATCCAGGCCACGGCCTACAGCGATGGCACGGCACCTGGGACACCCAGACGGTCTACAACGGCAGCGACATCACCACCACCATCCCGCCCGCCGGAGGCACCGCGCAGAGCGTGGTCACCAATGCCGCGGCCAGACCACGGACCTGTACCAGTACCACGCCGGAGTCACCCCGGACCCGGTCAACGACCCTGCCTCGGACTACTCCGACACCCACTACACCTACACCCCGGCCGGACAGCAGGCGAGCGAGACCGACGCCGCGGGTGACTCCTGGTCCTGGGGCTACAACCTGCTCGGCCAGCAGACCAGCGCCGACGACCCGGACACCGGCGCCTCCTCCAGCAGCTACGACAACGCGGGCCAGCTGCTCAGCACGACCGACGCGCGTGGCAAGCAGACCAGCTACACCTACGACCTGGACGGCCGCAAGACCGCGGCCTACGACACCACCGGTGGCGCGGCCGAGTCCACCGCGGACCAGATCGGCGCGTGGACCTACGACACCCTCAAGAAGGGCTTCCCCACCGCCACCACCTCCTATCAGCTGGGCACCGCCAGCCCGTCGGAGACCAGCGCGGTCCTGGCCTACAACTCCTTCGGTGACGCGGCCGCGGTCAAGACCACGCTGGCGAACCTGCCCGCCGACGAGGCGGCACTGGCTCCCAGCGTGGGCTACACCAACTCATACGCCTACAACACCGTCGGTGCCCTGCTGGACCAGCAGGACGCGGCCTCCGGCGGCCTGCCGGCCGAGACCATCAACTACGGGTACGACACCTACGGGCAGCCCACCAGCCTGGGCAGTAACGGCAACTCCTACGTCACATCCGTGGGCTACGACGATTACGGCAACCCACTGCTGTACAGCATGGGCACCAGCACGGACTGGGTCGACCTCGCGCTGACCTACGACCCGAGACCTCGGCCGTCACCAGCGCCGAGACCACGGACTCCAGCAGCAGCGGCGTGGTTGACAACACCTCCTACGCCTGGTCGAACAGCCAGATATCCAAGGGCGCGGGGCTGCTGACCTCCACCAACGACGTGCAGAACGGCGGGGCCACCACCGACACCCAGTGCTTCCAGTACGACTGGGACCAGCGCCTGTCCCAGGCCTGGACCGCCACCGACAACTGCGCCGCCACGCCTGCCAACGGCAGCAGCAGCACGGTCGGCGGAGTCAACCCGTACTGGCAGTCGTGGACCTACACCGCCGACGGGCAGCGGTCCACCGAGATCGATCACGACACCACCGGCAACACCGCCAACGACACCACCACCAGCTACAACTACCCCGCCGCCGGATCCGCCACGGACCAGCCGCACACCCTCAGCAGCACCACCGCCACCGGGCCGGGCGCCTCGGCCCAGACCGCGAACTACACCTACGACGCGGACGGAAACACCCTCAGCATCAGCGGCGGCGCGGCGGGCGCGCAGAGCATGACCTGGAACGACCAGGGCAAGCTCGCCGGTGACAGCAGCTCCTCCGGCAGCACCAGCTACCTCTACGACACCGACGGCAACCTGATCCTGCGCACCGATCCGGGCACCGCCACTCTGTTCCTGGGCGACGAGCAGATCGTCGAGAACACCGCCACCGCGTCGCTGACCGCCACCCGCTACTACAGCCTCGGCGGGACATCCGTCGCCGAGCGCTCCAATACCGGGGATGTGCAGTACCTGATCCCGGACCGGCAGGGCAGTGACACCCTGGCCATCGACGCGAGCGCCATGCAGGCCGTCACCCGCCGCCAGTACACACCCTTCGGTCAGGTCCGCGGCACCGCGCCCGCCAGCTGGCCCGGCGACAAGGGCTACGTCGGCGGCACCACCGACGCCGCCACCGACCTGGAGAACCTCGGCGCCCGCGAATACGACCCGCCACCGGGCGCTTCATCAGCGCCGACGCGGTCCTGGAGACCACCGACCCACCCAGCTCTCCGGTTACGACTATGCCGGCAACGACCCCGCCACCGGCAGCGACCCGTCGGGCAACTGTGTCTCCGTCGACGGCGGCACCTGCATGAACAACCAACACGGCATCGCCGCGGGCGGAGGCCAGCCGGCCGGGTACACCCCGCCCCAACCCGTATCGGAAGGTGGTGCCGCGGGCAGCGGCTCCGGGGTGGTGCAGATCAGCGCGCACGTTTCCGTGGCGGCGAACAACCCTACCTTCCGGTACTCCAGGCAGCATGGTCTCGCGCCGTCGCGAACATGGGCCACGAGCCGACCAATGCCGCCGAAGAGTATCGAATGTGGACCATGGCATGTGTCATGTCCCCCGGCGCCTGCTCGCCCTCGATGGCTGGCGCCTTCAATCTGGGTGGTGGTGGCCCGGACCAGAGCGGTACTTTCTTCCGGCACAATGCCGCATACATATCCGCCAGCGGCGCCATCGTCACCCTGACCGACTTCCGTTCGCTGACCGGTATCTCTCAGGACGCATTCCGAAAGCTGGTCACCGACGCCGGGTTCACCGAGACGGAAAAGCCAGGGCTCGGATTTCTCTACCGGCTCGCCGACAATCCCGGCGTCACGTTCCTGTTTGAATTCGCCAAGACCGGGAGAAGGCCGAACGGCCTGATCGAGATGGGCGATTACATCAAGATTCAGCTGTCGAAGGCGCTTACCGGGGGCAAGGAAAAGGCATACCGGGTCGGCGCCGAGGGAATCCTTACTCCGACGAGGGGTTCAAGGGCCAGACCCCGCCAGCGGTAGAGGACTGGTTCAACAATTTGAACAGCCCGGCTGGAGGCGATGGTGATGCGGACGGGGGCGCCCGCGGCGATCTCAGTTCCACCGGCGACGGTGCGGCGGCGCCCTAGGCCTTCGGCTGCGGTACGGTAGCTCCGTCCGACTGTCGATCCGCAATGGTTTCCTTGGGATCGGATGAACTGATCGAATGAATTGGGGGTGATCTGAGTGGTGGACGAAGGAAGGCTTCCCATCCCGGAGGACAGCGAAGAGCTCTACAGGTTCTCATGCGCGGTGCCTATCCGTCCTTTGAGCAGGAGGCGGCGGCTCGTCTGGCATTTCGGGTCGAAGCTCTTCGCGACTGGCTGCTGCGCAACGGGCTGATCGAGGCGTACGAAGGCCAGGAGGGGATGGTCGCTTCGCGCCCGCACGCCCGCATCCGCTTCGCGGAGGCCCTGGTCGGGCGAAGGAGGCCATGGGCGCGGGGCACACCGATCCTCCGCTCGGGCCGGGGAATTCCGGGTATGTGGCCCTGGCGGTGGCGGCTGACCTCGACGGGATCGAGGAGGGCGGGTACTGGTACGGGCGGCTGGTCGACTGGAAACTCGACGACGCCCGGCACGTTGCCGAGGCCATGCTGTACGGTGCCGGATGCCTGGACGGCACCGCCGATCCGCGGGCGGTATTCCCGCCGATAGCTCGGGCCGGCTTCCGTCGAGTACAGAAGTCGCGTTCTCGACGAGTACTGAGCCCGGCGTTTCACCGCCTTTCGGTAAGGCTGCGACAAGGGCGGGGTCTCTTGTCGGCTGCTCCGGGCTGGATGACGTCCTGTGGGAGAAGGCCCGAGCAACAGCGCCATGAGTGCCAGGACTTGGCTGATCACCGGCGCGTCACCGGGCATCGACGCGCGGGAACCGTGTGGTGGGCCACCGCGCGCCACGGTCAAGGCGGTGCAGGAAGCCTTCCCAAAGGCAGACGCCGAGTGCCGGCTCCAGGCCGAACCACCGCGCAGTCGGCGCGGCCCCGCTCGTAGGGCCACCGGGAACTGCCCCGGCGACCGGATGACGGCGTGAGCACCGCCACCCGGTCGTCGGGGCGCAGGACAGGAGGGTGTACGAAGTTCGGCTCGCCGGGGATCCTAGGAGAAGAACCCGGTGATCCGCCGCACGATTTCCTGGTCACCTCCGCTGTCCTGCCCGCCGCCGAGGACGTACTCGCGCGCCTCGGTCCCGGACTCCCGCACCCGGTACCCGTCCCCGTCCTCGCGGATGGAGAACACCCGTGCGTCCGGCCGGGCGGCGGGAACGCAAAGCTGAGGTCTCCGTAGCTGATCGACGGGAACAGCCGACGCAACTCCTCGTGAGCGGCCAGCCGCAGCAGTAGCGGCCGGCACGACGACGGGTGCTCCGAGGCGAGCAGGGCGTCCCACCGGGCCTCTGCGATGCGGCCCTCGGCGAACGCCTGCGCCAGCTCCCCCGGTTTCATGAAGGGAAACTCGACACGTACTGGTCGAGGGCAGGCCGTCACGCCAGGCGGCGACCGCGCGGACCACCTGCTCGACCTCCGTCGTGGATCCCGTCGCCCACTGGACGCCGGGCTCCCGGACCACCAGCAGGAACACCCTGCGCTTCGCCCGACCTGGACCGAGACGACACCGCGACCGGTGCAGAGCTCAGCAGCCCGCCGAACCCGTCGACCAGTCCCTGCAGTGCCGAGCCGAGAGCGGCCGCATGCCGCCTCAGCTCGGCGGCCAGGCCCTTGGTCAGGTCCATCTCGGGGTACAGCGGGCGCAGCTCCGCGGCCTGCTCCGACTCCTTGCCGTCACTCATCCCAGGGAACCGATCCCTCGCAGGTGCACAGCGTCATCGTGCTCCTCACCGGTTCGAGGTCGCCGAAGGTCGACCAGTCCGGCTCGGCGCCGCGTCCCACCTCGGTGATGGTGCCGTCCGCATCGGCGGTGTAGAAGTTCACCGAGTCCCAGGTGCGCTGGCCGTTGGAGACAGCCTGGCGATCCAGGACATCTCCAGGTGGTGGCCGCGCCGTCGCCCTGTTCCCCGGCGAGGCCCGCGCGGACCGCGGCCGGGAAGTCGCCCCACCCCGTCGTGTTGACGTGCAGGGTGACGTTGGGGTCGCCGATCATGCGTTCCGTCGGTTTCTTCCAGCCGTCGTCGGGTTGGCAATCATGTGGTTGAAGCCGTTCTCTCCCGCCCACTCGGCAGTGCCCTTGGTCCGCCAGCCGAGCGCCAGTTGGCAGTTGTGCACCAGTACCGGCGTGCTGCCGGCCAGTACATAGTACGTGTGCAGCTGGTCGACGGTCAGGTTGTAGCGGTAGGCGCTGCCGTGGCCGCGCTGTACGTCGGCCACCACGGCACGCGTGCCGTCCAGTGTCCGCAGCGCGTGGCCCGGCTGCAACTGGTCGGCGGGCACCCAGTCGCGGCTGGTCGCGTCCCAGAACAGGTGCTCGGTGGTGGTGTCCAACGTGCTGGTGCGGCCGCGCCCGTCGCGTACGCCGACGCTGACGAGGTTGCTGTCCAGGTGCACCAGGGTCGCCTGGACCGTGCGGGCGCCGACCGGCTTGCCGGTGGTCGGGTCGGCGGATTCGACCCGGTCGCCGACCTTGATCCGGCTGATCTGCTCGGTCTTCCCGTCGGCCATGACCACTCTGGTGTCGGCGGCGAAGCTGTTCAGGCAGGACGCCTCGCTGACCTCGGCGTCCCCGCCGTCGAGGGACGCCGTCGCCAGTGGGTGATCGACATGCCGTGCGACTGGCCGGAGCCACAGCCGCCCTCGAACCCGCAGTTGTTCAGGTAGAGCTCGGAGGGCAGGACCACACCGGGCAGGAGTCCGGTGGTGCCGATGTCGTCGCGAATGAACGCGTCGCGAGTGCGGCTGTCGCACAACCCCGCGTTCTCGTAGCAGATCTCGGTCCAGAGGGCCGCGTCACTGTGCTGGCTGAGCTCCCCCATGCTCTCGTGCGGGAAGTACGCGTGGAACGCCTTGGTCCACAGGTCGGAGAGGTGGGAGACGAGCCCGTCGCCGTTGTCCTGGACGAAGACCGTCGGGCTGATCTGGACGTAGACGGGGGCGCGGCCTCGGCCGCGGCGATCCTCGCCTCCTCACCCTCCAGCGCCTGGATGCTGCCGGCGCCGACGCCGTCCTGGAAGTACATCAGGCCTGACGGGTCGCTGCCGGTGACCGGGTCGTTTCCGGCGTAGTCGTAGCCGGCCGTCTGGTTCGGGTCCGCCTCCAGGACGGGGTCGGGGGAGATGAAGCGCCCGTCGGCCGCGTCGTACTCGCGGGCGCCGAGGTTCTCCAGGTCGGTGGTGGGTCGGGAGTGCCCCCGACGTACCCCGGTCGCCCGGCCAGGTTGTCGGGTGGTGCCGCGGGCCTGTCCGAAGGGGGTGTACTGACGGCGGGTGACGGCCTGGCTTGCGGCGTCGACCGCGAGCGTGTCAGTGCCCTGGCGGTTCGGGATCAGGTACTGCACGTCGCCGGTGCTGGAGCGCTCCGCGAGGACCGTGCCCGCAGCCGCGTAGTAGCGGGTGGCGGTCAGCGCGCTGCCGGTCAGCGTCTCGACGATCTGGGTGTCCCCGATGAACAGCGTGGCGCTGCCGGGTCGGTCCGCAGGATCAGGTTGCCGTCGGTGTCGTACAGGTAGGTGGTGCTGCCGCTGACCGTAGTGTCGGAGGCGATCTTGCCCTGGTCGTTCCAGACCATGCTCTGCTCACCGGCCGCGCCGCCGCTGATGCTGAGAGTGTTGCCGTCGGCGTCGTAGGTGTAGGTCGCGGTGTCCGGGCCGGCGGCCGGGCCGGTGGCGGTGGTGTCGGTCAGGGTGTGCGGTTGGTCGGTGGCAGACGCGGCCGCCGGATAGGCGTAGTCGGTGGTCGTGTTGTTCGCGGTGTTGCCGGTGGTGTCGTAGTCGGTCTCGGTGGAGCGCTGCCCGTCGGCGGTGTCCACGACTGCCAGTACGGGTTCGGCCCGCCCACGGTGCTGCTGCTCCCCGGTGCGGGGTGGCCGCGCAGTTGTCGGTCGCGGTCCAGGCCTGGTCCAGCTGCTCCTGGGCGTTGTAGTTGAAGCACTGGTGTCGGTGACCGCTCCGCCGTTCTGGCTGTCCGTGGTGGAGGTGAGCAGCCCGGAGCCCTTGGAGACGGTGCTGTTTCCGTAGGTGTAGCTGGTGTTGTCGACGACGCCGGTACTGCTGGAATCGGTGGTCTGGGCGCTGGTGACCGAGCCGGTCTGCGGGTCGTAGGCCAGGCCCAGGTTCACCCAGTTGGTGGTGGGGCCCATGCTGTACTGGACGACCCGGCCGTACTCGTCGTACCCGATCGCGGACGCGTAGTCCCAGGAGGCGCCGCCGGTTCCGGTGACGCTGGTCTGCTGGCCGTAGTTGTCGTCCGTAGTCGATGTTCTCGGCGGGCAGGCCGCCCGCGGCCGGGTCCTCCTGGGTGGTCAGGTTCCCCGCCGTGTTGTACTCGAAGGAGGTCGTGTAGCCCCCGCTGGGTGCCAGCCCGGCCTCGTCGGCGGGCAGGTTCGCCAGGGTGGTCTTGGACGCCGCCGGCTCCGCGAAGCTGTTGTAGGCCAGCACCGTACTGGTCTCGGACGGGCTGGTGGTGCCCATCCGGTACGAGGTCGTGGCGGTGGGGTAGCCCTTCTTCAGGGTGTCGTAGGTCCAGGCGCCGATCTGGTCGGCGGTGCTCTCGGTGGCGCCGCCGCTGGTGTCGTAGGAGGCGGTCTTGCGGCCGTCCAGGTCGTAGGTGTAGCTGGTCTGCTTGCCGTCGCCGTTGGTGGTCGACAGCAGCTGCCCGGCGTTGTCGTACACGCTGCTGCTGGAACCGCTGTCCGGGTCGGTGGTCGCGGTCTGCTGGCCGAGGAGGTTGTAGCTCCAGGTCCAGGTGTTGCCCGCGGGGTCGGTCTCAGCGGCCTTCTGGCCGGCCGGGGTAGCTGTAGTGGGTGTCGGAGTAGTCCGAGGCGGGTCGTTGACCGGGTCCGCCGGGGCGCCCGCGTGGTACTGGTACAGGTCTGTGGTGCGGCCCCGGGCGTCGGTGAGCACGGTCTGGACCACTCCGCCGGCCGGGGGGATGGTGGTGGTGAAGTTCCCGCCGTAGACGGTCTGGGTGGACCAGGTGGCGGTGCCCAGGGCGTAGGCGGTGGCCACGGTCTGCCGACCGGCCCGTCGTAGGTGTACCCGGTCTCGGAGGGGATCTTCCCGTCCTGCGCCTGCACCAGGATGCCGCTCAGGGCGCCGGTGGTGTAGTAGGCGGCGGTGGACTTCACCACCTGGCCCAGGGTGTTGTAGACGGTGTCGGTCACGTCGCGGCCGCCGTCCTCGGTGGCGGTCTGCGTCTCCCGGGGCCGCAGCATCGCGTCGTACAGCGTTTCTGAGACCCGGTAGCTGCTGCCGTCGTTGTCCAGCGTCGACGTGGTCACCACCGACGGGGTGCTGTTGGAGAGGGTGTAGCTGTAGGTAGTCGCCGCGGGGTGATGCCGGGCTTGAAGTCCGCCGTGGTGCGCCCGAGCGCGTCGTACTGGGTGCTGCCGGCGTACCCGGCGGCGTCGGTCGAGGACAGCACGAGGCCGCGAAGTGGGTCGTAGGTCTGCGTCGTGGTGTGGCCCAGCGGGTCGGTTACGGTGACCCCGGTGGGATTGGCGCCGGTGGCGGGCGTGTAGCTGATGGTGGTCTTGCGGCCGTCGGCGTCCGTGCTGGACAGAGTGCGGCCGTACTCGTCCGCGCCGGCCACCGTCGACATGGTGCTCCAGGTCGGGGTGCTGCCGGTGTATCCGGTGACCTTCTGGACCATGGTGGGGTTGCCCACGGTGGGAGCGGCACCGAAGGTGGACGAGCCGTCGTAGTAGGTGCGCGTGTCCGAGATCGCGTCGGCCGGCAGGACCGGCGTGGTGGCGCAGTTGACCGACACGGTGCTGGTCTCGTCGGGCGCGTCCAGGATCCAGGCGGTGGTGTTGTCGGCGTAGCTGACGGTGGTGCACAGGTCGTCGGCGGTGGTGGAGGTGTCGCCCTGGTCGTTGGTCTGGGTGACCCGGCCGTAGGAGTCGTGCGTGTAGTCGGTTTCGGTCTCCCGGGTGCTGCCGGAGGCGAGCGGCGTGTAGGTCCTGGTGTCCGCGGCGCCGGTGTGGAGGGCCTGCTGCGACGGCAGTCCGCCGGAAAGGACGTGGGTGGCGGTGGCCGCGCTGCTCCAGGGGTCGCTGATGGTGTCGGTGACGACCTTGCCGCTGCCTGCGCCGTCGTAGACGACCGTCTCGTAGACCATGCCGGCGTACTGGTCGAGGTCGGTGACCGGCGCGTCGCCGCGGGAGTCGGTGAGCGTGGCCGAGCGGGTGCCGCTGGGCAGGGTGTCGCCGTCCATGCCGCGGAAGAACGTGTAGTCGGTCTCGGTCACCGAGTCGTTCGGACCGGTGCCGGTGGTGACCTTCATGCCCTGGTAGCCGCGCCAGTCGTCCCAGGTGCGCTGGCCGGAGGGGGTGAGCGGGTTGTCGTTGTAGTGCCAGGCCGGACTGCCGACGGGGGTGTAGGAGGTGCTGATGGTGTCGCTGACGCCGCCGCCGGTGGGGTCCTGCTCGGTGACCGCGGTGACGATGTACTTGTTGAACCAGTCCTCGAACGGGGTGTTCCCGCTGGGGTACCAGTACACCGGGTAGCACAGCGAGGTGTTCTGGCTGGCGTCGGAGGGGGTGCCGCCGGAGCAGCCCGGACTCGAGTAGTCGACGCTGATGATCTCGCCGGCCTCGGTGGTGATGGTGTTCAGCCGGTAGCGGGTGATCGGTGAGTACCCGTCGGTCAGGTCGACCCGGTTGGACAGCGGTGTCCCGGAGAAGGTGCCGGCTCGGTGGAGACCGGCGCGCTCGACCCGCCCGCGCTGGTGTCGTCACCGGTGCGGGTGATCGAGGACAGCCACAGCGAAGGCGTGGTGGAGTCGCCGGTTGCCGGGAAGGAGTAGTTCAGAGCCCAGGAGTCGACGTCGGTCTCGGTGCTGCCGACCAGCACCTGGGTCTGGATACCGGTGAGCTCGTTCTCGGACCAGAACGTGGGCGAGGTGTTGGAGCAAGCCGCGTTGTCCACGCAGTTCTGGTCGTAGGGCACGTCCGGCCATGCGGAGGCGGTGGAGGAGGACAGCGTCGAGGTGGCGCAGCCGGTGGGGGAGGTGTTGCAGCGGCCGCTGTACTTGAACAGGATCTGCGCGGCGGGGTTGGTGCTGTACACCGACCCGTCCCGCTGCCCGTACTCGATCTTCGCGAGGCTCACGTCGCGGGTGTAGGGTGCGGTCGCCTTGGTGCCGAGGTCGGCGGAGTAGTAGGCGGTGTCCGGGGTGTAGTAGTAGGACATCGTGTCGCCACGGGCGTCCTTGACGTAGTCGAGCATCCACCGGTAGGCCTCCTGGCACCAGGAGTCGGTGAATGTCGCGTTGTAGCAGCCCTGGCCGGAGGCGGTGGAGTAGACCGGCTCGGTGAGTACCGAGTCAGTGGTCGCGTTCCCGGTGGCCCAGCCGGGCAGTTCGTTCAGGCCGAAGGTGTACTGGGTGCCGTCGGCGGTGGTGACCTGCCAGTACTCACCGCTCTGGGCGCCGTTGGCGGCACCGGTCAGATAGCTCACCCGCTCGTTGCTGTCGTTCTGCGGGTGATAGGCGCCGGTGGTGTCGTCCTTGACCAGGACGGTGGTCTGCCCATTGAGCGACAGGGTCAGCTGGTTGTTCGCGGACCAGCAGTTGTCCCAGGTCTGGGTGGTACCGGCTGGGTTCTGGTGGCAGGACTGGTAGGAGCGCTCGACGTAGCCCTCGTCCAGGGAGAACCCGTCACCCACCGTGGACGCCTGGTTGTTGGTCGAGGAGGTCAGCCCGTCGACCGACTGCGAGTCGTAGCCCAGTGACAGGTCGGGGGACAGGCCGCCGGGGACGCTGGGTGCCGACAGCGGGTAGGACCAGGTGAACGAGTCCGAGCTGCCGCCGGCCAGGAGCCGGAGGCCTTGAGGCTGGTCGCGGTGAAGTCGCCACCCCGCGCCGCGCGGAGGCGTCGGCCGCCAGCAGCATCGGCGCCGTGGCGGCCGGTCGGACGGCCGTGCCGGTGGCGCGGCCGTCCGGGGTCGCAGCCGTGGTGCCGGGCAGGTCGGCGCTGAGCCGTCCGGCGCGCGTGTCGTTGCTCGTGTCCAGCGGCCGCTGGATTCGGCAGGAGGCGAGTTGGGGGGAGGTCAGGGCGCATCCGGGCAGCTGGACCAGGCGCAACCGGGAGGCCCAGTCGCCGCCGAAGGCGTCCGCGAAGGACTGGTAGTCCAGCGTCAACTGCACCGGTCCCATGACCTGTTGCGGGGTCACTTGGAGCAGCAGGCCGTCGATGCCGGCGGCCTTGGCCGCGCTCTGCGGCAGCACCTGTACCTTCGCCCGGCCGGTGGCCGGTGCGGCCGGCGCGGTCCGCGCTGACGTGCCGGCCGGACGCGGGGTTGCGGTCGGGGCGGTGCCGAGCCAGACCGGCAGGCTACCCGCGCGCACCGGGGCAGGAGCGGAACTACCGCTCGCCGCAGCGGTCTTGGCTGTCGCGGTCGGGCTCGTTGCGGTCCCGGCCGCCGCTGCAGGTGTGGTGGGCAGGGTGACGACGGCGCTGCCGACGGGCCACACCGGGGCCGGAAGGCGGGCGCTGCCCAGGGTCTTGGCGGCACGGTAGTGCGAGACGACAGCGGTCACCGGCACCGGAGCGGTGTGCCCGGGGCCCGCCGGCAGCGCCGCCGCGGCGACCGCCGTGGGCGCGGCGGACAGGGTGCCCGCGGCGAGGGCTGCGGTAGCCAGGGTGGTGATGAGGCCGCGTGCCAGGGTGAGCCGACTCCGCGGTGGGAAAGGTGTTTTGACGGATCGTTTACTACCGGGTGTCACTGTGGTTGTCCCTCGCTGCCGCTTTCGTGATCTTGTGAGCAAGCCGGACAATAGCAATGAGCAGGCCCTATGAGCGGATGGAGTTCCTCCTCTAACCGAATCCTTGGGACGGACACATCCCCGTACCGACCTGGGAAGGCACTTACCGGCCAGTGGCGATGATCTCGGCCGGTACGGCGGGTGGCGGAGCGGTCGGCATTATTCTGATTCTCCGTCAGATTTGTTTCCTGTGAGGGTGATCGGGTCGGAGGCGCCGGGGCGGGCTGGGGGGGAGTCAGGTACCACGGTCTGGAAAGGGCGTCGAGCGAGCCCGGCCGGCCCGCGTAGTGGGGCGTGAGAGCAGCGGGCAGGTTCTGCCCTGGTTCGCTGTGGGAGTCGGAACCGGGCCTTCATGGTGCGGGGCGCGTGGTGACGTGAGTGCCTGGCGCCGCCGCGGTCTGTCCGTGTCCGTGGCGCCGACCGGGGAGGCCGCAGCGGGCGTATGCAGCGTATGGGCCTTCGGGGCCGTGCGATCGCAACGGTATTGGAGATGCCGCCCAGGTCGATACCGCAAACCTCCGAGGTCGCTCCTCGATAACGGGAGGGTCGCATTGGTCGGTCGGTAATTACCCCCGGCACTGCATTGCCGGCGATAGAACCACCTCTTACTCAATTCATAGAATGGACATGTCACGACATGGATCGAATCGGCTGTACTCGTGCCGACGTCCCGTCATGAAACTTGCTGGTGAGCCGGACCGGCACGCTCTAGCGTCGAGCCGTGCTGGGATTCCGGAGCTCTATCCAGAAAGCGATCTGATGACGAATCGTCGAATAGTTCCGGCCGGGGGTGGTCGACTGCGCACCGCCGCGGTTGTCGCGCTCACCCTGGTCGGTTCCGCCGTGGGCTTGAGCCCTGCGCAAGCCGCCGCCCCGGTCGGGGCCAAGCCGGCGCATCCCACGTCCGGCCAGTCGGCGCCGCTGGCGCCCGCAGCCAAGGCTTCCGGTTTGCCGGCATTGCCCAGCGGTTACGGGACCACGCCGACCGACCAGGTGTCGATCGACAAGGCTGCAGCTCAGGCCCGGGTGACGGGCAAGCCGGTCATGGTCGCCGCGATGACCGGTCCGACCAGCGAGGTCGTCGCCCTGCCCAAGGGAGGCCTGTCGCTGATCGCGAATGCTGTTCCTGTGCGCGCCCTGCAGAACGGCTCCTTGGGTCGCAGTCGATACCGCGCTGCACCGCGACAGCAGTGGATTGCTCGCACCGGAGGCCACGGCTTACGGCAGTGTCGAATTCTCAGCCGGCGGTACCGCCCCGCTGGCGGTGACCCGCGACAATGGTGTGACCCTCAGCTTCTCCTGGCCCACAGCACTGCCGGCGCCGGTTGTCTCCGGCTCCTCCGTGACCTACCGCAACGCCCTGCCCGGCGTCGATCTGGTGCTCGCGGCCACCCCATCCGGCGGGTTCACCGACACCTTGGTCATCCACACCCGGCAGGCCGCCCTGAGCAAGCAGGTCTCCGACCTGCACCTGGGCACCAGCGTCAGCGGGGGCGCCTGGAAGGCGGCACGGCCGGCGGCCTGAATGTGATCAACTCCAATGGTCAGGTCGTTCTGGACGCCCCGTCGGCCGTGGAATGGGACTCCAATACCGTCCTCCCGGCCCCGCCGAAGGGAGCGGAGCGCTCTGCCGCTGCCGCGGCGAGTACCGCCCACATCGGCGTGGACGCCTCCGACGCAGCGCACCCTGGGCTGGCCGCCCGCATGGCGCAGGTCCAACTCAAGGCCACCGGAACCTCGCTGGCGCTGGTCCCCGACGCGGCCCTGAGCATGGCGCAGCACACTGTCTACCCGATCTATGAGGACCCGACCTTCAACTGGCACCCCGATGACCCGGGCGCTCCGGCGTTCGACGAGGTCAAGCAGGGCTGCCCCGGTACCTCGTTCTACAACTCGACCAGTGATCTGGCCGACAGCGGTTACCTGGGAGTCGGCTACAACGGCTGGCAGGAGGGCGACTGCTACACCGGTGACGAACACGCGGTGTACCAGTGGAACCTGGGCAGCACCCTGTACGGAGCCACCGTCAACAGCGCCGAGGTCGACGCCACCGACATTTTCTCCGCGTCCTGCAGCACCACCGCCACCGTCAACCTGCACTGGTCCAAGGGCATGGGGTCGGGCGTGGACTGGAGCAACCGCCCCGGCTACAACAACTACAGCACCTCGGCGAGCTTCGGACCGGCCTACAACCCCACCTACTGCGCGAGCAACGGGTCGGTCAGCAACGGTCTGAACGTGCAGCCTGTGATCCAGGACTTGGCGAACCAGCACGCCTCCACGTTCACTGCCACGCTCACCGAGGACTCCATGGAGTCCTCGTACAACGACCTGGGTTTCAAGCGGTTCTCCAACAACCCCACCCTGCAGGTCGAGTACAACAAGCCGCCGAACAACCCGACTGCGGAGACCATGTCGGCGGTGACCGGTGCGGACGACGCCGCCTGCTCGACCACGGCTCCCGGTGCGTACATGGGCAAGACCATCGCCTCGACGCCGCCTGTGCTCAAGGCCAAGGTCAGCTCGCCGCTGGGCAACGAGCTGCAGGCCACGTTCCAGTACTGGATCAACGGCTCCACGACCATGAACACCGTGACCAGCGGTGACAACCTGGCCTCGGGCAGCTATGCCACCGCCGGCATGTCCAGCACCTTCGTCAAGGCGCTGACCAGCGGCCAGGTGGTGGACTGGAACGTGAAGATCACCGACGGCCAGGCCACGACCTCTTACAGCGCCTCGCCGACCTGCCACTTCACCGCTGAGCCGACCGCACCGGATGACCCCACGGTCACCTCGGTCAGCAACCTCTACCCCAACACCGACACCACAGCGGGTACCGTCGGCGCGGCCGCCGGTACCCCGGGCAGCTTCAGTATCGCCGGTAACGGGACCACGGCGACCAAGTTCGTCTACAACCTCGACCAGCCCCCGGCGACGAGCAACCCGCCGACCTCCGAGACGGTGACCGCCAGCTCGAACGCTGCGACCATCAGTGTCACCCCGCCCTCCCCGGGCCCGCACACCCTGTACGTGTACAGCGTGGACGCGGCCGGTGACGTCTCCGGTGATCTCGCCTACCCGTTCCTGGCGGGGCATGCCGGGATCACCTGTGCCTCCTTCGGTGCCTGCCTGAACAACACCGCCATCAGCCCGGACAGCAGCATGGGCGAGGGCGACGCGGACGGCTACTCCAGCATGTCCGCAACCGACCTGACCAACGCGGGCTGGGGCAGCGGCGGGAACATCACCGTGGACGGTGCCCACTTCTCCGTGCCCACCTACGGCTCCGGGCAGAAGGACAACGTCCTGGCGGCCAACCAGACGATCACCTACAGCGGCTCGGGCAGTGCCCTGGTGTTCCTCACCAACTCGACCGACGCCGCCCTGTCCGACCCCGGCGCCATCGCCGGTCAGGACACCGCGCCGTACGTCCCCGCCGGGACCGGGGTTTCCGGCGAGTACTGTTTCACCGGCACCACCCCCGATGGGGTCTGCCCGGCTACCGGTACCATCAACTACACCGACGGCAGCAGCAGCAGCTACACGCTGACAGTGCCCGACTGGGTGACCGGTCCTGGCGCTCTGGCCGCAGTGTCGCTGCCGCACTGGAACCGGCCCTCGGGCCAGGTCACCGCAGCCGCGGGTCAGGGCATGAAGATCTACGCCTTCGCAGTCCCGCTCACCGCGGGCAAGACCATCGCCTCGGTCACCCTGCCCGACCTCACCCAGAGCCCTGTGAACAACCAGGCCCTGCACATCTACGGCATGGGCGTGCGCA
>JAAFYY010000003.1 GCA_014284505.1 Streptacidiphilus sp. 4-A2
ACGCCGGCACCCAGGTGTCCGCACGGCGGTCGGTGCGCAGCCGGGCGAGCAGCTGGGCTGCGGCGCCCGCCGCCGGAGGGGCCGGGACGGGGGTCGGCTCGTACGGCTGTGCGCTCATGTCGTCTGCTCCCCTTGGGCCGGTTCCGGGCGCTTCTCAGTGTCCTCCTGCGCCGCCGTCGGCGGGGAGGGGTTGGCCGTTGCGGGGCGCGGTCCGCGGACCCGGTGGTTCTCCAGGTCGCGGGTGGCGACGGTGAACCGGAGCTTGGAGTGGCGGTGGATCACGCCGGTGGCGACCATCTCGTTGAACTCGGGCACGGGGATCCGGTAGGCGGCCCGGGGGTGCCGCGCATCGTCAGGAACGCCGTGCCGTCGGGTTCGTAGCCGTGGGTGGTGCTGACGTCCTGGTCCAGGAGGTGGACGATCAGGATGTCGTGGACCTTGTCCTGGTCGTAGAGGTACAGGTCGTTGTCGTCGGGCTTCTGCGGCCCGGCGAAGCCGATGGTGTCGGCGTCGTCGGTCCAGGCCCGCTTGACGTCGACCAGGAAGCCGGCGCCACGGACGTCCCAGTGGGCCTGGTTGGAGTAGCCGCGCCAGTAGAGGTCGTCCGCGTCGCCGGCGTCGGCGCCCACGATCCCGGCGCCGACCATCTCCGCCAGCACCGGCACAGCCACGCGCAGACAGACCTGCGGGTTGTCCCACCACCAGGAGCTGCCGTACCAGTGCTCTTCCGCCGGTTCGGGAACGGCGTCCGGTGTGGTGGGCTCGGCCGCCGGTTCGGTGCCGGGGCCCTCCTGGAGAACGGCGCGGGCTGCCTCCAGGGCGAAGGCCCGCAGGCGGGCGGCCAGCACGGCGTCGGGGCCTCGCTGTGGTCGGCGAGGTAGTCGAGCATCGTGGCCAGCATCTTGGTGTAGCCCGGCGCGTCGGGCAGCTCGCGCAGCCGCGCGGCGCCCAGCTGGACCCGTCTCGGCCGCGCTGAGCGCAGGCTGCTCGGTGGCGGCCGGGTTCATCGGTTGTCCTCGCTGTCCTGGGCCCGCCAAGTGGTGGCGACGTAGTGGGCGTGTTCGCGGATCGGCAGGTCCTGCTTGTTCCAGGTGTCGGCGATGTAGTTGAGAAGGCCGGCCAGGGCCTTGTCGTGGTCGTCGTCGCTCATGACCAGCCGGTCGGCGACGTAGGCCACCTCGGAGGCGGGGGTGGTCGGGAAGGACGTCATCGGGAGCTCCATGTGGGGTCGGGTCGTGGTGCGGGTCAGCCGAGTATCAGGTGGGGCAGGTCGGCGGCGGGGACGTGCCGGTCGACCAGGAGGCGGGTGGCCACGGCCTCGATCTGGGGCTGCAGCTGGATGACCCGGGCGCGGGCGCGGTCCTGCTGGTGCCACCAGTTCCACGACCGCGGCCACGGGCCGGGATCGCGGTAGTCCAGCGCGGGCCAGACGCCCGCGAGGGAGTCGGCGACCTCGCGGGCCAGGTGCTGGTCGTCCAGGCCGCCGGTCTCGATCGCCCACTGCTCCGCCGGGTCCAGCGGGCCCTGCTGGCGGGCCCACTCCAGCTCGGCCTGCACGCCGGCGGCCAGGACCAGGAGCACGTCGTGGGCGGCGACCTGGCCGAGGTCGACCGTGCGGTTCGCGCCCCGGGCCCGGTCGGCGCCGCACTGTCCGCACGGCGCCACCGCCTCGATCTGCAGGTCGTTCGGGAGCATCCCGGCGAACAGAGCGGTGACCGCGTGCCCGGCCTCGTGGACCGCGGCCGCCGCCAGCGCGGGCTGCGAGCGGCGGCGCAGCTGGTCGAAGCAGCAACCGACGTCCGGCTGCGGCACGGTGGTGTAGCCCCACCAGGTGCCGCTGCCGGGCACCGTCACCTCGGTCCGGTGGCCCGTCGGCTCGTCCCCGTTCACGCCGCCCCTTTTCGCCGGTGCCTAGAATTCCACGTCGAAATAGCGGATGTCGGTGAATTCGACTTCCAGTCCCGCAGCCCGGCCGCCGTCCTTGAAATACTCCTCCTGGAATCCTTCGGCAACGATGTCTCGAAGAACTTGGTCGCTGGCACCGGCGGCCTGGGCGTCGAACAGGCGGGCGGCGTAGGCCGGGGAGAGGTGGACGGTCAGCTGCCGCTCGCGCGGGTCGTCGGTGGACCCTATGGGCGCGTGGTAGCCGAACGGGCGCGGGTGTCGACGGTGATCCCCCCGGAGGCGGCGGCCGCGCGGCGGGCCCGGTTGCGGACGATGGGCTGCCAGGTCTTGGCGACCTCCCGCTCCAGGGCCTCGCGCATCGCGTGCTGGGGACGCTTGAGCTTGCCGCCCAGGTAGCGCTCCACTGTGCGCTTGGTGGTGCCCAGCCGCGCCGCCACCGCGTTCTTGCGGGCCGTCAGGTCCGGGTGGGCCTTCTTCTCGGCCCGCATCAGCTCCTCCATCATCGCCTGCGGGTCGGTGGGCATGGGCTGGGTGAACGACTCCGCGTCCGGGCAGCAGGGCGTTGCTGATCTCGTCTGCCATCGCGCTACTCCCCGTCTTCCAGGACGGCGTCGCCCTCGCCGTCGCCCTTGATGTGGCGGGCCGGGTTCAGCGGGTGGTCGCGTTCGATCAGGTCGATGGCCCACAGCATGGTCTGCACGCCCTCGACCTTGACCAGGCCGGGCGTGGCTCCCAGGCGGAAGACGCCGGGCAGGACCCGGCCCGCGCCGGTCAGCGGCAGCAGGTCCATCGGGTCGGCGCTCGGGGCCGGGTAGACGACGCAGTCGGAGAGCACCGCGAGCGGGTAGTGCCCGAACTCGGCCATCTTCCGCATCTTGCGGTGCATGGTCACCCGGGCCTTGGCGATGACCGCGGCGCGGATGTCCGGTCGCCAGGTCGGGCGGCTCAGCGCGTGCCACGGCTCGCCGGGCTTGATGCCCAGGCCGCGGGGGCGCTCGCGGAGCTTGCCGATGCCGCCCTTGACGGTGCCCTTGATCGCCGTGAGGACCATCTCGATCTGCCGGTGCCGCTCCGCGCGGGCCAGCAGCCGCTCATCGTCCAGCCCGGCGAGGTCGGTGAGGCCGGCCTGGGCGAGGTGGGCGCGCAGCGCGGCGGCGTCGACGCCCTGGTGGCGCTTGAGGATCTGGTGGGCGGCCTGCGCGGCGAGGAACTGCCGCTCGTCGGTGTCCTTGTCGACGGGGATGCCCGCGTTGGCCATGGTGGCGACGTACGCCTCGCGCAGCCGGTCGTGCCACGGGTCCAGGTACGCCCCGTACTCCGGGCGCACGTACGCCTCGCTCGGTGCCACGGTCAGCCCGAGTTCCACGGCGTAGGCGACGGTCTGGGTGGTGTACCAGCCCGGCCCGGTCGGCGGCAGGCCGGAGGGGGTGAACGGGGACGGCAGCCGCGGGTCCAGCTGCATGCCGGACAGGTCCACCCGCCACGTCCCGGGCACCTTCTTGTCGAAGACGGGCCGCACGACGTGCTCGGGAGCGCACAGGCCCACGTTCAACCGGGCCGCAGCGCCGAGGAAGGCGGTGTTGGTGTCCAGGCCGATGCAGTTGGGCAGCAGCGTCTCCGCGTCGCTGATGGTCTCCAGCGCCCGCACCCACTGGTACGCCTCCTCATCGAGGAACCCGCCGGTCCAGCCCTGGACATCCGGGTGCTCCCTCGGGGCCTCCGGCGGCGCCGGTTTCACCGGCTCGATCAGCGCGCCCGCGTTGAACGCCCGCCCCCAGCCGTCGCCGTCCTCGTCCTTGACCGGGCGGGTCGGCGGGCGCAGCGCGGTCATCAGCTCCAGGCCGGTGACCGCGGTGGTGCCGCGCGGGGTCAGCACGCGGGTGGCGTAGGTGCCCATCACCCGGGCCAGCTCCGCCGGCGGCAGGTCGGCGGCCGCCCCCAGTAGCGGGGGTCCAGCGCGCCCCAGGGCAGGATCGCCAGTTGCACGCACCGCCGGTCGCCGCCCACGGCCTTGCGGTAGATCCGCGCCCACGGCCCGAACCCGCGCTTGGTCAGCAACCACTTCGAGCGCAGCAGTGCCTTGACCGCCGGGTGGTCCTCCGGCAGCCGCTGGGCGCGCTGGGCGACGTCGACGTGGTTCACCGGCAGCCGCTTGGCCGGGTAGACCTGCTCCGTCCAGCAGTTCCAGCGGCAGGCCGAAGCGCTGCACGGCGGACGCCGTCAGGATGATCAGCGGGTCACTGTCGTTGCCGAAGCGGTGCAGCCGCGGCGCGCCCAGGCCGGACTCCGCCAGGGTCCACTCCACCAGCTGCGCCAGCGTGGTGGCCTCGCACTCCAGCAGCAGGCCGCCGGTGGCGTAGGCAGTGCCGTCGCCGTCCAGCACGGCCAGCGGCCCGTGGACGTACCGGCCCTCGGACCCGGGCCGGGCCACCGCGGCGGCCGGGCGCGCGGACCGGTGCCCGCGACCGGCCGCACGCGCCGGACTGCGGGGCCGCAACGTCCTGGTCCTCGGTCGCGGCGGTGCGGGCCTGCGCCTCGCGCAGCCGCTCCACCGCGGCCTGCGAAGGGCTGGCCTCGGGCTCGGGTGCGGTGAACGCGGCCGGGACCGCCACCTCGGCCGGAGCGGCAGGGGCCGGGGCGGGGTAGAGCTGCGCCCAGCCGTCCAGCAGTCGCTTGTACGCCTGCAGTCGCGGCGGGCGGGGCTCCGACCGGCCGCTCTCCCAGTTCTTGACGGTCTGGGTGGTCGTGGACAGGGCGCTGGCCACGGCGGACTGCGCCACCCCGGCGGCCTCACGCAGCCGGGCCCGTTCGGCGGGCTCCGGCAGCACCTCGGCCGGGCCCTGCAGCAGTGCGTCGACCGCCGCGAACAGCTCGTCCTCGGACTTCTCTTCCTTCGGCATGGCTCACCTCCAGGCATGACTTTACCATACATGCGTAACCCTTGTATGTAGCCTTTTCGTTTAACCCTTGATTTGCATCACGTGTTCGGGGGGCGGCCGTGCAAGGCCGGTCCGCTTCCCTGCCGCGTTTCACCCACACCGGCCTGCTGGCAGGGGAATGCTGGGGGCATGACGAACCCGCGTGCGAGCAAGCCGCAGCCCCCGTCGGTGACGACGGACGCCGTCAACCTGGTCCTGCCGCTGATCAAGGCCACCCTGGAGCCCGCGGCCAAGCGCGCGAAGCGCCCGATCGACTCCCCGGCCGGGCGGATCGTCTCCCAGGTCGCCCGCCGGGACATGGACACCGGCGGCGCGGACGGCACCGTCAACCTGATCGCGGGGCTGACCAGCACCCTGTCCTTCATGGCACCCGCGCTTGCGCAGGCCCTGGGCCACGCCCCGGAGACCGCCGGCGCCAAACTCGCCGAAGCGCTGCGCCAGCAGGACGGCAACCCCTACATGGTCCGCGTCCTGGAGACGGTGCAGACCACCGGCGCCGCGGAGGCCGTCGCCGAAGCCATGGCCGGTGAGAACGGCGAGGTCTACGACCTGATCCTGAACCTGGCCGACTGCATCGCCACCCACGCCGAGGCGTACGCCCACGTCACCAGCACCCCGCTCGACGAGGTCTGGGCCGAGATCGAGGCGGGCCTGCACGACTGAGCTCGGCGGCCAGGCCGTTTCCGCTGGTCGGGCGGCGCTACCGCAGCTGCGGCTCGGGGACCAGGGCGACGCTCATCCATGCCGGGGCCTGGTCGCGGAAGCTGTGCCCGTACGGCGCGAGGTCGGATCCGGTCCGGTCGTCCAAGCTGCTGCCGGTCACCGACACCGTCGCCCCGTCGTCCGCGACCGACGCCAGGGACGAGCCGCAGGCGGAGCAGAACGCCCGCCGCAACGTCGGCCAGCTCGCGAACCAGGCCGGCTCCCCCGACCAGGACAGCGCCGCCCGGTCGAACGCCACCCACCACACCGTCGGCGCACCGGCGACACGGGAGCAGTGGGTGCAGGAGCACAGGTAGCTGTCCCTCACGGGGCCGGCCACCGTGTAGGAGACGGCCCCGCACAGGCAGCCGCCCGTCCGCGTCTCGGGCGAGGCGGTCGGTGCGGTCATCCTCGAACATCTCCCGGGGCAGTGCGGTCGGTCGACGTCAGTGTGTCAGCCGACCGCGGGCCTCCTGGACAGGCGCGGAGCACGGTGCGTGAACCGGCGCCGGAAATTCACTCGTTCCGTCGACGGACGCGTCAGCGCTGATCGGCCGGGTCCGGCTGGTTCTCCCGCAGGTAGTCGTGGACGGCTTGCTCAGGGATGCGGAAGGAGCGGCCCACTCGGATCGCCGGCAGCTCGCTGCTGTGGACCAACCGGTAGACCGTCATCTTCGAGATCCGCATCACCGAAGCGGTCTCCGCGACGGTGAAGAAGTTGACCTCGTGCAGCGGCGTCCGCGGCCGTTCGTCGGCCGCAGCTGGCTCCCGGGTGGCACCACCCATCAGGCGGTACTCCCGAACGGCCTGCTCGGGATGCGGTAGGAGCTGGCCACCCGGACGGCGGGCAGTTCGGTGCTGTAGATCAGCTCGTGGACCTCCACGGCGCTGATCTCCAGCATGGCGGCGGCTTCGGCAACGGTGAGGAAGTTGACCTCGTGCAGCGGCCGCTGCCCGCTTCCGCCGCGAAACGGGCCCGCCGGGGGAACGGCTCGGGCGCGGGCTGCGGCACGGTGCCGGGCTCGTTGACCCAGTCCAGAAGCTTCACCAGGGTCGCTGAGGTCTGCTGCGGTGTCGGCCCCGGCGTGGCGTGCTCGAGCACCTGGCGGTACAGCGTGCGCACGGAGACGGTCTGGTCAGTGCCGGTGACGGCCTGCGGTCCCTTCGTCATGCCCCTCGCCTCTCATCCTCAGCCACATCGTCCACCAGGTGCAGGTCCTGGTCGATCCGGCTCTGCAGCCATGCTGCGGCACGGCTGCGGTGCGAGCGGACGGTGCCCTCGGTGATGCCCATTGCATCGGCCACCTCCCGCGTCGTCCATCCTTCCCCCAGCACAGCCACGTAGCCAGGTACTGCGCCGGCGGCATCTCCCGCATTAACCGCTGCGCCCGGTCCAGGACGTCCTTGCGCAGGACCTGCTCCTCCGGATCCGGCACCGCCAGCAGGTGGTCGAAGAGCACCTCGACCTTGGGGATCAGGTCGGCCCACACCCTCTGGCGCCGAACCTGGTCGACGAACGTGTTGCTGCACACCGTGTACAGCCACGCCAACTGGCCGTCCAGGTCCCGGCGGGAGAGCACCTCCCAGTGCTCGACGAACTTGCGCCAGACCTCCTGGGCCAGGTCGTCCGCGGTGTGCTCATGCCGGG
Source organism: Streptacidiphilus sp. 4-A2 (assembly GCA_014284505.1). Lineage (GTDB taxonomy): Bacteria > Actinomycetota > Actinomycetes > Streptomycetales > Streptomycetaceae > Streptacidiphilus. The sequence goes on from JAAFYY010000003.1 coordinate 7,195, forward strand.
TCAGCCGATGACAGCGCCGGTACACGTCGGGGTGCACCGCCACCACCAGGCGCGATAACGCGGCCTGGTCCGCTTCGGCTAGGCGCGCCACCGGTACGGCCTCTTCCCCGTTCCGATCTTCACCCGCATCTTCGCTCCCCCCATCCCCGTGTCCTGCTCGACGACCGTGCCGAGCGGCGCGTGCTTGATCAGATCCAGCAGCGTGCGCCGACGCTGCCATTCACTCACTACCAGCTGCACCAGCGCCAGAGCGCCGACCGCGCACAGCCCCACCCAGGACAGGTGCGTCAGCGCCAGCGGCGCCAACGCGAAGACTCGCGAAGTGTTCCTCACACCCTGTACATCGAACGACCCGCCAGAACCGTTGAGCCCCAGCGCCCCACACGCCACACAGGGACCGCTCCGCTGGTCAGAACAGGGCGTGCTGGTCGCCGCAGGTGCTTTTCGCCGGACGGCCGGCAACGCCGCCCATCCCGAACGCCGGTCCACCCTATGGCGATAGCTATGCGGGCTTCAGAAAGTCGCTTCCGCCCGACCTTTCCGACCTCGACACTGGGAAGCTCAAGGTTTCCTACGAGAGGACGCTCCGTTCATGGCCGCGATTCGCTACCCCATGTGGCCGCCGGCGAACGTCGAAGCGGTGTGCGGGGTCCTGGCGAGTACCGACCAACCGGGGCTGACAGGCTCGGAGATCGACAAACTGCTAGCGATGCTCGGGATCGAGGACATCAACCCGACCGCCAACAAGCGTGACCGGCTCTGGGTGGCCCTGATGACCAAGCAGCAGGCAAACCAGGCCAGCAACTGCATCATCCGGTTCATCACCGAGGCGATGGCGCCGGGGCGCTACGTCCAGAACTCGGCACGCTTCGACGCGCTCAAGGACGCGCTCAACGAACCACTGGCCCTCATGGCCCTATGCGTCGACGAGAAGGGTCGTCTCGCCCGCGCAGCGGGTGCGAGCACCCTTGACGAGGTCGCCAAGCTGGCAGGCCGGTTGCGCACCGAACTCAACCGGCGGGCATCCACCCGGAGGTCGTGAAGTACTGCGAGGAGGAAATCTTGCGGAAGTCCCTCTTCCACGCGGTCTTCGAGGCAACAAAGGGTTCGGCAGAGCGCCTCCGCCAGTTGTCCAAGTCCAACCTCGACGGTGCTGACCTCGTGGACTTCTGCTTCAGCACCAAGAACCCTCCGCCGGTAGTCCGCATCAACAACTTCGTCACCGAGAGCGAGGTCAGCGAGCACAAGGGGTTCGCCAATCTCCTCAGAGGTGTCTTCGGCACCTTTCGGAATCCACCAGCACACACCCCGAGGGCCGCCGCAGGGTGGGCCATCACCGAGCCCGACGCCCTTGACCTTTTTTCCCTGCTGTCCTTCATGCATCGACGGCTCGACGATGCCACCGTCACTCTTCGAACCTGACCTGACCGTCTCGAACGTGTCGTCAGAGATCTGAACCCAACCACCGTTCACGGATAACCTCTGCGGCGATCTCGTCGGAGGCGGCTCCGGCGTGGTCCAGCTGTGCGGGTGGACATCACGATCGTCCAGAGCGGCTGTGTTGATGATGGCGCTGAGACGTGTCCCGAGCAGCTGGTGCGGGGCCAGGTCCAGGGCCTGCTGCAGGAGCAGCCGGGGCACGGTGATGGTGGCCGCCCCCGCACCAGCGCTCGAACAGGACGCGGGCCTCGGTCGTGGTGACGCGGACGATCTGGCCCTCGCAGCGCTCCTGGGCCGATTCCGGGTCGGGCAGTTCGTGCATGGTGCCTCCTTGCCGCACGGCGCAGCCGTGTGACCTGGCATTCTTGCGCACCGCACTGACAACCCGACAGGGGTCTGCACCGCCAGCGTCAGCGGGTGTGGAGTTTCCCGGCGTCGATCAGGCCCTGGACGTAGGGGGCCAGTCGCGGGTCAGGGTGCCGTGGATGAAGTCCCGCAGCTGGCGGCGGTCCTGGTCAGTCACCTCGTAGGGCTTGTCCTCCATGCCGTAGATCACCAGGCTCTTGCGGGAGGCGTCGGCCAGCAATACGTGGTGGAACTGGCTCAGCCCCAGGTACATCGACAGGGCCGGTGCCTTCTGCAGCTGCTCCAGGCCGCGCTCCCAGTCGGTGCCGTCGACGTCGACCCAGCCGCGGCCCTGCTGGTCGAGCCACCGAGTCAGGTCGCTGAAGAACACGATCTGCAGACCCGTCTGCTGCTGGTAGGCGTCGGCGACCCGCAGTACCTTGGCCGCGTCCGGCTCGATCATCTGACGCGGCACCAGAGGCGGGGCATAAGCCAGCGCGCACTCGCGCACCGGGCCGCCTTCGGTCGGCCAGGGCAGGGCATGGATCAGCCAGTACCGGGGCTGACCGAAGGAGCCGCCCGGCGACCGGGCGCAGCGGCGGGTGCCGGCACCGACGGTGTCCTCGCCGCGACCGCCGGGGCCGGCGGAGCCGCCGGGGCGGTACCGGTGTACGCGGGGCCGTAGACGATCTCCCAGGAGTCGGCATGCTCCAGGACGTCCATCGCCACCGTGCTCTTGAGTACTCGCAGCAGGCGCCGGAACTCCTGCGGTTCCATCCCGGCCCGCGCAGCGAGGGCCGGGATGTCCTTGTCGGGAAGGTTCAGGCCCATCACCTGCGGCGGGTCCTCGCCCAGCCGCGAGGACTCGGTGAGCCCGGCCAGGACCATGAACACCCGTTTGGCGTCCAGGTCGGCGATCTGCAGTCCCAGCACATACTCGACGGCCTTGCGGCTCACGCGATCTGCTCCCTCGAACTGGTACGGCTTCCGGTCCGGAAACTGGCGTCCCCGGCTGCCCGTGCCGGTCAGCTGGTCCACCGCCGCCCCGTGTTCCGGCGCAGCTGTGTGTACTGGTCCTACCGGTCTTCGTCCTTGCCCGGCTCCAGACCCAGGTTTGGCGCCTCTACCGGGTGCGGTGCAGCCGCTGGCGGCGGCTGATGGCAACGGCATGCCAGCGTTCCCGAACGGCGTTGTCGGTGTCGAGCCATTGGGTGGTTGAAGGGGTGGGAAGGGGCGGTCGGCCAGGCGATGTCCGCGTAGTAGGCGAAGTCGCCGTCAGCGGTGGCCTGGCGCGGCGGCGGATCGTCGGTCGCGTGTGTGGAAGGCGAGGGCCAGCTCCAGGAGCGGGATGAGCCAGGGCAGCCCCGCTACCTCGATCTGGTCCGCAGGACGGTGATCCGGTCGTCGATCTGGTGCCCGGCGTCGGACCAGACCGGCCACGTGGAGGAGGAGCGTGTGGCGCGCTGCTGCAGCGGCTCCAGGAGCTGGCGGGCGAGCTCGATCTCCTGGTCTGCTCGCCAGGGTCGGTGAAGGCGACTACCAGGGCGAGTCTGGGCGATGGCCTGTTCGCCGGTGCCTGGTGCTGTTCGGCTTCGGCCGTGCTGCTTCGCAGAGGTGGATGGCGGCGGTGAAGTCGGCTTGCGGCCACAGGATGTCTGCGTGGACGCGGTGCTGGCGGCCTGTCCAGCGAGTGAGGGAACGGCGGCCAGGGCGGTGGGGAAGTCGCCGCGGATCCTGGCCAGGTTTGGCCATGCCGCGCCGGGCCCTCGAGGCCATGCGGCCGCCGACGGCGACGACGTGCTGCATGCCCTGGAGGGATTCGGCGGTACGGCCGAGGTCCTTGTATGCCTTGGCCCGGTAGTACCAGGCGAGCTCGGCCGTCTCCGGCGGCAGCAGGCCCTGGTCGAGGACGGTGGTCAGTCGGCGGGCGGTGCGTTCGCGGTGCTCGTGCTGGCGGCGGCTGATCGCGGTCAGCAGTTCGGCCAGGGCGTCGGCGGCCGTATCCGTCACCGGCCTGCCGCTACCGGAGGCCGGGGTGGGGACGGGTGGAGCGATGGGCTCCCACACGGAGTCGTCGATGTAGGCGTAGGCGGCGTCGCTCAGCCAGGTGAGGTCTTCGAGGTGGTGGTCGCGGGCCAGCCGCAGGCCCTGGCGCAGGCAGGCCACGAGGAAGGCGCGGCCGCCAGCCGCCGCGGCACTGGTCTGCTGCCACTGGCGGCCGAGCGCCGCCAGCGCCCGCGTCGCGGCCTGGTGCCAGTCGGCCTCGGTCCAGCGGTCGGCCGCGTGGCTGTCGTCATCCTGCAGCGCGGTGCGGATGCCGCCGTGCAGATGGTAAGGCCAGATCGCGTACGGGTCCTCGCTGATCATGGGCCGCTCCACCAGGCGCCGGGCAGCGCTCTGGTGGGTCAGGCCGGCCGCCTGGGTGGCCAGGTCGAGGTCGAAGGCGTCGAGCAGGCTGGCGCTGCGCAGCACGTGGCGTTCGTCGTCGGTCAGGTCGGACAGGGTGCGGGCGATCAGGGCGGGGAACTGTGGTCGAAGTCCGCGGTCACGGGGGTGCGGCCGGATCGTCGGATCTCCAGGAAGCGGGCGACGGCCAGGTCCAGGTGCAGCAGACCGTGGGAGCGGGCGGTGATGCGGCGCGGATGTCCGGGCCGATCAGCGGCTGGCCGTCGGCAGTGGTGAGGCGGCGGGCGAGGTAGGCATCGCAGTCCGCTTCGGAGAAGTCCCCGAGCAGGTGCTGCGCCGAGCCGCCCGCCGCGTGGGCCGGCTGGCCGCCGTGGGGGGCAAGGCCCGGCCAGCAGGCGGGGCCGGTGTAGTCGAGCTGCCCTTCCAGATCGGCCTCGCCCCAGGCCAGGCGGTTGCGGCCGGCGATCACGAAGAAGCAGTTGGGCAGCAGCCACAGGCGCTGCAGCAGCCGCTCCAGGTCACGGTGCCGGTCCTCGGTGTCCTCGAACGTGTCCAGCAGGATGACCGGCACCAGCTGCTTCTTGTCCGGCAGGCGGCTGATCTCCCACGCCAGCAGGTGCGGGTAGAAGGAGAGCGCCTCCAGGTCAGGGTCGGCCTCCAGCAGGGCCGCCGTGCGGGCGGCGCCGGCCAGGGCGCGGGTGCGCTCACGGCGTTCGCGCAGCGCGTGGACCAGGGCGGTGGCGACCTGCCCGGCCGCCGACCCGATCATGCCGGGCAGCTGCAGCGACCCGGCGACCTCGGTCACCGCCTCCTGCAGCTGGCCGGGCAGCAGCTGCCCGACCTTGCCCAGCAGCCCGGTGCGCCGGATGTAGTCCTCCAGCGGCTCGCCGGGGTGCTGGGCGTCCCAGTAGCGGCGCAGCGCCAGGTCGAAGCCGGGCAGCGGGCGGCCGACCGCGCCGGCCAGGGCCAGGCGGATCGTCAGCACGACGCGCTCGAAGTCCGAGCCGGTGGAGGCGGAGCGGGACAGGTCGATGCGCACCGGCAGCAGCCGCTCCCCGGCGCCGATCGCGGTGCCCCACTGCTGGGGACGCTGGTCGGCTGCGGTCAGCGCGGCCTCCAGCTTGCGCAGCAGCGTCGACTTGCCCACGCCACCGACGCCGTAGAACGCGATCACGTTCGTACGGGCGCTCTCCAGGTCCTCAACGTCGAACCCCGGCGCGGCGATCGTCTGCAGGTGCTCGCCCAGGGCCGCTGCGACCAGGGACCACTGCAGTTGCCGGTTGGTGAACGCCTCCGCGCTCTGGACCCCGGAGGGGTCGTTGGAGCTGAACAGCGCGCGTAGGTCGGCCACTTCGTCCCCAGGACAGATCACCTGCGCGCCCAAGTATGCCGTGGACCAGGTCGCAGGGCAGGATCGCGACCAGACAGGCCGGTGGCAGGCGACGGCCGGCACCTCGCTTCGGGGCCGGGCATCGGCGTACCGGCCACGACTTCCGGCCCAAGGTGGTTCTGCTGTGCACGCTTCCGAATCCGCATCTTCTGCTGGCGACGGGGGTTCCCCGACCGAGGTCGCCCGGCAGAGGATCGACGCTGTCGTCACCTGGTACACCAAGGAGGTGATGACGGCCCGGCGCTCCGGCAACCAGCAGCGACAGGACGCACTCACCGCGCAGCTGCAGGCCTGCGCCGCGGACCGGAACCGGCTCGCCGACGCCGGTCCCGAGGAAGCCGAGCGACTGGCCGCCGTGTACACCGAGCGGCTGAACGCCCTCAGATCCCAGTAGCCGACGTCGCCCTGCCCTCCCCCCCCGGCCGGGCCTGGTCGGCACCGGCCGGTGGCATGCCGTACCGGGTCTACCCGGCCCGGCACGGGAGCGGCAGCGCGGCCGCGCTGACAGGCGGCTCCAGTCGCCGCGGCTGGCGGGCCGGGGGCATGAGCGGGATGGCCCGGGCGGCGATGTCGACCAGGTCGTCGCGGTACTGCGGCATCGCCTGGTGCAGTTGGCGTTGGACGGCCCAGAACTGGGCGGCTTCCTGGTCGGTGTAGGGCCGGGACTGCTCCGCCAGCAGAGCCAGCGCCGCTCCCAGACCCAGCGGCCGTCTGCCACTGATGGGTTCGCTGCGGTACAGGGCGCTGGCATCGCGCCGCATCACGGTGACCTGGTCCACCACCGCCAGCTCCTCCGCCGCCTCCACGACATCGGGCAGCACCTGGAAGTGCGCGTCATGGCCACTGGCGCTGGTAAACCGAGCGGGCACGCCACGCGCGCTGACCCGGGCGTAGCGGTGGGCGGTCCCCTGCCGGGAGTCCGCGCCGCGCACAGCCAGAACCAGCAGTTCCACCCGGTAGCCCGCCCGCCGGAACCTCAGCGCCCCGCGGCGAAGGCGGCCGCGTCGGCGGGTGTGGTCTCCAGGACCAGGTGCCCGTGGCGCTCGCGCACGTACGCTTCGGCCTTGGCCTGCCAGGCCCGGTAGTCGGTCCGGATCTTGCTCGAGGCGTGGCGTGGGTCGGTGTGCAGCAGGTCCAGTAGTCCGGGTGCATCACCTTGAAGTCGTCGCCGGACAGGTGCACCGCGCCGGGCAGGGCGCGGCGGACCAGGTGAGCGGCGCGGGTCTTCCCGGCGCCGGGCTGGCCGGCGACATAGACCACCAACGGCTGCTCCTGGGGGGTGACCGCGCTCAGCATCATCGGCACGATCAGCTCGTCGAACACGAAGGCGTGCTCGTCCGCGTTCAGTCGGTGGTAGTCGACGCCGGGCGGCTGCCGCAGCGGCTGGGCGGTACGGCGCAGCGGCTCCGCCAGCGCGGCGGCGTGCTCGGCATCGCGGCGCACCGCCAGCGCCCAGTCCTCGGGCAGCCGCGGGTCACCAACCCGGCGCTCGGCTGCGGCCAGGTCCCGGCGGAACCGGCTCGTCTGCGCCGCATCCCACGGGCGCCGGCGTTCGGCCAGCACCGCCTTCGCCGCTCCCGCAGGGCGCATCCAGCGCCCGTCGGGCCCGGCCTCGTTGTCGTAGACGGCCTCCAGCGCCGTCTGGGTGCTGCGCCGCACGATGGTGATCCGGTCGGCCAGCCCTCGGCCTCCACCACGTCCAGGGTGGCGGGCAGGCGCAGCGGCACAGGCGTCGTGGTTGTCCCAGGACACGAAGCGGGGCCGGCCCTGCTCGGCCAGGCGCAGGTAGCGGTCCAGCACTCCGAGCGCGCTCAGCGCCTCCGGCACAGCCAACGCCACGATCTCCACTCGGTAGCCCGACCGCCGGTAGGCGTCGATCTCCGCCAGGAACTGCTCCGGCCGGCCCAGCGGCGCCTCCACGACCGCGTCGTAGCGGCCCTTACGCACCAGGTCCTCCACCTGGGCCGCCCACTGGTAGGTGTCCTCGCGCACCCGCACCCCGGCCGTGCGCACGTCCTCGGCTAACAGGCGCCGGTAGTGAGGGTGGAGCGTCTTGTACAGGTCGCGGTCCACCCGCACCGCACCACCGCGGCCGGCGAGCGCCGCGTGGACCAGGTCCACGACCACGGTCTTGCCCGCGCCGGCCTGCCCGGCCACGAACACCACCACTGGGCGCTCCTGCGCCACCGCACCACCCAGCGCGGCGGGCACGATCCGGTCCGCGACGATCCGCCCGCCCTGCTGGGGGCCAAGGCCGCAGGGCCCGTCTATGTCCGCGGTCACCGCAGGTCCCCGCGGCTCGTCCACGGTCGGAGCCGCCTTGGGCGGCCGGCCGATCGGTTCGGCGGCGGCCAGTGCTCTTCCAGGCCGGCGAGGAACCCGGGCGGGTCGGCGACCAGCGCGGTACAGCAGGCGAGCACGAAGCCGCGCAGCTCCCGGTCGCCCAACGCCTGCTGGGTCGCAGCCTTCAGCTCGCCCGGGACACGGACGTTCATTGAGGGATCACGGTGCTGGCTACTCACGGAGGAGATCATGCCATAAGTGGCTAGCCACTTCTCATGTGCCTGAACAATGCCTCAGATGGACAATGCCTCCCCAAAGAACATCAGCCTGGTCCTGACCCGCAGGCGGCTCCTGGTTCAGGTCGCGGCCGACCCTGCCACCACCGCTACCGCGGCCTCATGAGGCGGAACCGCGCCCCGGCCGGGGAGCCACCGCCGTCTTGCGCGACCTGCACAGTCGCGGCACCCGCACGGGCACATGACCTGTGTCCTGGCTCGCCGACGCCCTTCTCGGTGGCAGCACCCTGATCGAGGCGGTCGGCGGCCCGAAGCCTGGACGCCGGAGTCCTGCCGAAGGACGCCGCCCCTCCCTCCACGCCGCCCTTTAGAAGGGACTGTCGCCGGTGCCGGGCTCGGTGGGCTTGTCGGGGAGCCAGGTGATGGTGAGCAGGACGATGTGGCGGGTGTCGGGTGGTTCGGGGTTGATCACGTATTCGGCGACGGCTGGGTGGCCGGGCAGGGGGATGTCGCGGTAGAGGCCGGTGCTGTCCAGGGCTGTGCTGTCGTGGGGGGCCGGGTCGCGGTGCAGGGCGACGGTCAGGGCCATGACGGCGGAGAAGAGCTCGGGCGGGGCGGTGACGAGGAAGTCGCCGACTTCGGTGGAGGGGACGACCGGCCATTCCTGGCCGGCGTCGTCGTAGCCGTCGGACAAGGGGGTCAGTCTCCCTGGGCGGCGCGGCGGCGGGCGATCTCGTCCCAGGTGGTCGTCGGCAGGGTTCCCTCGCGGGCTGCCCGCAGGCGTGCCTCTCGGTCGGGTCGGCTGTCGCTGGTCGCCCGGCACCACCACACGTCCAGCAGCCGCTCGAACGCCTCACCGGTGCGGACGTGGCCGAGCTCCTGGTAGAACGCCATCCGGCGGGCTCCGCTGAGCGCGCTGGCGATGCCGTCCGGGTCCCGGGTGATCGCCGCAGGCTGGTCGGCGTAGTGCACGGGCTGAGCGCTCACCAGGGCTCTCCTCGGGTCGTCGGTTCCGCACTGTCGCAGACCCCAGGCTACCGGCACGGTGACCGCCCACAGGCTGCTCAGCTTCGGGTTGCCGCCCGCGCCCGGCCGGGTGTCCACCCCCTTAGAGGGGCTCGGCGGCGTTGCTGCAGCATTCCAGGCACATGCTTCGCCCTCCGTCGGCAACGGGGATCACCGGATTGCCGCAAGCACCCTCGCATTCGAGCGGGGAAACTCACGGCAGCACCCAAAGCACAAGGGCACCGGCTGCTCCGGAGCTGCGGCCGTGCAGGCTCTGAGGACCAGCGCGTCGACGCCGCAGGCCGGACACTGACGGACGGGGGAATGACCCCGTCCGCGTGGATGCTGAAGTTGGGCTCCCCAAGGACGCTGGGCGTACCGCTCGGCGAGTTCCTCGGCAGTGTCCCAGACAACCTCGCAACAGCGGCATGCTGGCGGGGACGGCCGCAATGGGACGGTCGGCTGGTCGCATTCAGGGCAGGTGACCGTGCTGTCTGCCAGGGGTTCAAGATCAGCTCGCAACCGGTCCATCCTGGTCTTGACGAAAGCATGTATGCGCCCCAACCGATAGTGGATGTGTCGGATGTGGGTGACTCTGTAGTCGGCGTCCCCGGCTTCGTCCAGCTCTGCGAGCAGTTCGTCGGTCAGGAACTTCAGCAGGATGTCCAGGACCTGCGCGGCACGTGACTCCACCGCCAGCGCGGGGGCGGTCAGGCCGTGGTGCTGTAGCGCGTTACGCCACTTGGCGAGTCGATCGATCTCCTTTGCGTCGCCCTCAGACATGTGGATACCGGCGATCCCACGCAACCGGCTCAATGCCTCGCTGGTAGTGCAGCTCTCGAAATCCCCGCTCTCGAACCGGCCGCGGTCAGCGCGGCCCGGGTCCTTGAACACCAGGCTCCAGTGCTCCTGCTGCAGTCGGGCTTTGAGGAGCACCTCCGTAGCGGACTGGAGATGGAGCACCGCGTATTTAAGGTCGCGGATCGTCGGCTCGCCCGACAAGTGCTCCACCACGCTGTCCAGGTAGTCCAACCCGTTGGCGATCGGTGGAAAGTGCACGTTCGGGTGCCGCCCACCTGCTGTCTGGTCGGCCACGGCCACAGCCTAACGAGATCGAAGCCCCACGATGCGAGATCAACAAAAGGAAGCAACAGCGAACCGAGACGCGACGGCCCAGGCCGACCGGATCGCGTCCGTCGCAGCGGCCCCTCTGCGTCTTGGCCTTGCGCTTCACGGCGGGCTCAGCACTGCCCCGTGAGCCGCCTGACTGTCGATGAGAGCGGTGTGACCAGCAAGCCGCAGCTCACCGGATCGGGGGAAAGCCCCAAGCTCCCGTGTCCTTCCCTCGGCTAGGGAGGTTGGGGCTTGTGTCATGGCTTCGATGCGGTACGAGGAGACGGCGGAGTGTCGGCATTGGCCGCCGCGGCGGTGGCCGTTCAAGAGCTTGATGCGGACCAGCGCGCGGCGTTGGATGCCTGCGTTGTCGCAGCATTGGCGCTGAGCAGCAACGAGGGTGAGTCCCGGGGGCGTGCCCGGCTGCTCATGGAGTGCCACGGCCGCTACGTGCAGTCCTTCGGGGTCATCGATCCGGCTCCAGCGTTCAAGGTGTTCCTCGAGCGGCTTCGCTGCGGCAAGGTGGCCGATCTTCTGCCCCGGCGGCCTCGACAGTCGGTACTCGGTGAGCTACGGCTGCTCGACGCCGACGGTGCGCCCAGTTCGGCGTTGAACAGGATGGCGGTGGAGGCCGCCGAGCACGGCCACCAAGCGCCGGGGATCGGTGCCGACATCCGCCACCTCCACAGTCTTCTGCGCGCCGTGGGGATGCTGTCGGAGAGTGCCGGGCTGGCGCGGATCTCCGGCGAGACCGTTCAGCACGCCGTCTTCCGCGGGCTGAGGGCCGCCGGCTTCGAGGCGTATACGCAGGGGCGGGAAGCCATGGTCCGCACGCCTGTCTTGACGCGACGCGAGTTGTCCCGGAACACGGCTCTGACCGAGTTGGGCGCGTACACCGGCATTTCCCCGACGCGGCAGTTCGGCGGGGTGTGGGCGGCGTGCCCGATGTGCGGGTGGACCATGCGGGCCACCTACCGCTCCAACGGCTCGGTCGACCTCGAATGCGAGGACGAGCGCCATAGCCTGCTGGGTGCCAGGTATCGAGCTGAACCTGTTGGGGACGGCTGGCGTCTGGCCCCGTGCGGCGAGCTGCGCACGGTGCCGGAGCTGGTTCCTGTCGAGGGGCGCGTGGCGTTGCCGTACGCTGTGGGTGACGCTGCCGGGCCTGCTGGAGGTCGAGCTGCGCGACCGGCTGGTCGCTATCGGCGCGCTGGTCCGCCTGTGGCCGTTCGGCGACGCCTACGACCTGCACGTCACCGTCCCGGGCTGCTCGGTGGTGTGGCGTGTCGACGTCAAGACCTGGGCGGACCCGTACGGGCTGGCCCAGGCACTGCGCGAGGCTCCAGAGGGGCCCGGCAGCCTGTGCTTCGTGGTGCCCGAGCACCTGCGCGGCTACCTGCCCGTCCTGCGCCGCGGCGTGCTGGGCAGCGACGCACGCGTGCTGACCGACACCGACCTGCTGGCGGAGGTCAGGAGGGCGTGAGCGCGACGCTGGCAGCGGCTCTCGCCCTGGCCGAGCATCTCCTGCCGGCCCGGTTCCGCGACGGGCGGCAGGTGGTGCGTGTGGCGGATGCCCATGTCCTGCTCACCGGCCACGCGCCGCGCATCGTGGCGGATTGGGAGCAGTGGTCTGACGAGGACAAGCAGCGCGTCGGGGCGCTGCTCGGCGCGCGCCACCGCGGGGAGGCGTTGCTGCACCACGTCGAACGGGCCGTCTACGACGTTTTCCACACCCCGGACGCGGACGACCCGCTGCCCGCCCTGTACGCCCTCGGCCGCAGGGAACGGGGTCGGGCGCTGGAGGTGGTGCCGAACCATGGGCAGGATCCGGCGGAGGTCGCCGTCTCCTCGCACCGGCCGGGCGCAAGCGGCGTTTGCGGGTGGCACGCGGGTCGGGTTGGTCCGCGGCAACGTCGCGCGGGCGGGTCCAGCTCGCCTTTCCCGATGAGCAAGGGGTGTACAGGCCGCCCCAGGTCGTGACCGCGCCCTCGGTGGAGCTGGTGGTGGACGCCGACGAGCTCGGCTGGCAGGGCCGGGACACCGACCAGTTCATGGAGGGTCCAGCCTTCCGTGAGCGGCAGATCGCACTGCTCCTGCAGGGGACCGTCGGCGGTGGGCGGCGCCCCCTTGACCCCGTCGCCCTGGAGGGGGCGCATCCACCTGCTGAGCGCGCCCACGGGCGTGGGCAAGAACGTCTTCGGCCGGGGGCTGGCGATCCAGCAGGCTGGCCTGGGGCGCACGACGGTGCTGGTGGTCAGCGATAACGGGGACGTCTATGGTGAGGCCGCCACGCTGGGAGCCGAGCTGCGGGCGGCTGGTCGGGGAGGAGGTCACGCCTTTCATCGCCCCCAGCAGCCGCTACGACTTCGCGCTGCAGTCCGCCGCGAAGCTGGACGGTAGGGGCGTGCCGCTGGTGCAGGCCCCGGTGGACATCGCCTTCCGCGTAGAGAACTCCGCCTACGGGTGCGCGGTGCAGGCGCAGCTCGAGGGACGCGATGCCTTCGAGGGCGGGAAGGAGCCGTGTACGGTCACCGCGTCGGATGCTTTCGACCGGCCGGAGCGCGCTCTGTGCCCGTATGTATCGGCCTGCGGGAAGTTCTCCCATGTCGAGGCCGCGACCACGGCCCGGATCATCGTGACCAACCACGCCTGTTTCCGGTCGGGGATGATCAAGATTCCGGTGGAGGTCGACGGACAGGTCCGCAACACCATCAGTGTGCGGGAGTTCCTGCTGCGCTTGGCGTCCTTTGTGGTCGTCGACGAGGTCGACGCTTATCAGTCCCGGGGGTTCGAGGCGTGCGGCGAGCTGGAGCTCGCTTCCCGTTCCCGCCCGTGACCGTGCTGCGGCAGATCCGCGACAGTCTGCACCAGGCACCGCCGCGGCTGGCGGTGGCCGTGCGCCGGCCCTTGACCCGGGCCGTGTTCCTGGCCGAGCAGTTGCTCGACCTGGTGGCCGGTGAGGAGGTCTGCACCGAGATCGCCCAGGCCCGAGCCATGGCCCGCGGGCAGGACCCGCGCCGGACCCGGCAGGTGCTGCAGGACCGCAAGCGCTGGTACCAGCCCCACCAGTGGGACCGGCACCTGCTGGAGCACCTGATCGGCGTTGCCCCCGACGCCGCCGCCACCGACGAGCAAACCGACCGGCTACAGGCCCTGCTCCCGCGCGTGGCCACCCGTCCGGCCGACCGGCCTTCGTGCGTCGTCCTGCCAGATCGGCTGCGTCCGGTGCCGGGGCTGCTGGAGCGGATGCTCACAATCGACGAGGGCGGAGAGTGGCAGCTGGCCCTCATCAAGGACGAGCTGCGAGAGGTCCTCTCCGCCGCAGTGGCCGGACCCTCCTGCGCCCAGGACGACTCCGCAGTGCTTGGCGAGGCACCGGTGCCTACGCAGCGCGGGGCCGGGAAGCCGGAGCCGGTGGTCACGCATGCCGAGATCACGGCGGGGGTGCTGCACGCGCTGATGATGAAGGCCTGGCTGACGGCGATCGTCCACACGATGTTCGACTTGACGGACCGGGCCGGCGAACTGGCCGGGCACGGCATCGACGCGGCCTCGGTGCTCGCCGACGCGGTCGGACACCAGGGCGCCGGCACGGTGGTGCCGTTCGGTCCGCTGGGCCGCCAGCTGGGCGGGTTCCGCTTCGAGGGGCTGGACGGCCCCGGAGCGCGCGCGTGCCTACGCATGGAGGTGCTGCGTGCGGACCCCCACACCGAGACACAGTTCCTCGGCAGCATCGTCGCCCTGGCTCTGGCCGGGCGGCAGCGCACCGTCCTGGGCATGTCCGCCACCGGGTTCATGCCGGGTGCGGCGCGCACCCACCTGCTCGCCCGCCCCGACTGGGCCATGCCCGACACCTTCCCCGGGGGCCTGACCATCTTCAACAGCACCCCCGTCGCCGACGGCAAACCCCTGGCGGTCGGCAGCACGCCCTACCACGAACGCGACCAGCGCGTCGTCTCGCTGGCCGCCGGATACGCCCCGGGCCTGGTGCGCGACCTCACCAGGCTGGCTGCGGACCCGCGCACCGCGCACCGCGCGCGGGCCCTGATCGCCGTCAACTCCTACAGGCAGGTCCGCCTGTTCGCCCAAGCCCTGTACGACACCGCGCTCGCCCTCGGACGCCGGCTGCGGATCTATATCGCCGTCGCGGACAAACCGGATCCGTCCCTGCCGCCGGTGTGCGACGCGATCGGCCAGCTCACCCGCGACCGCTTCGCCGAACTCGCCGACCTGGACGGCGAAGTGCTCATCGCGCCGCTGCCACGCACCGAGCGCGGCCTGAACGTGTTGACTGTGTTCGAGGGCATCGCCGAATCGGCCTTCACGATCATCGGCATGGGCATCCGGCCGGTCATGCCGGCCGACGAGCCGGCCGTGCTGGCGGCCAGCATCGCCGCCCGGGCCTGGCGCGACACCGTCCCCAGCCACGATCCCGCCGCTGTCCTGGCCCGGGCCCGGGCAGCGGCCGACGCGCACCTGCGCCTGAACCTCAACGCGCCCAAGCGGTTCTCGGCTCTGCCCGACGAGCTGAAGTACGAGCTCGTCGCCACCTTGCTCGGGCAGAGCGTCCAACTCGCGGGACGCGGACGCCGCGGGCAGACCCACGTCGAACTCCACTTCATCGACGGCGCGTTCCACGACCCCACCTGGGGATCCGACCTGCCCACCCTGGTCCGCGGGCTGCTCGAACAGTCCTCGCCGGACGACCTCGCCCAGCTCGGTGCCTGCTACGGCTACACCATCGAGGAATTCGCCGAGTACGCCCAAGCCCCGCACCTGGTCCCCGCCCTGCACGCGGGATTCCACGCCCACCTGGGAGAGCACGTATGAGCCGCCCCCTCGACAGCGTCGCCCGCAAGCAGGCCCGCCTGCTGCAGTTCCGCACCGCCCCGGCCGACCTGGGCGAGGTCATCGCCTACCGACCTGCCGCTGCGGCCGCAGACCTCGCCGTGGAGCTGTCGGCGGAGTACACGCGCAACGTCGCCTCGGGACTGGACGTGCAGCCGCCCTACCGGGCGCTGGAGGCCGTGCTGCGCGCGGCCGCGGGCACCTGGGCACGCTGGCAGCGCAACGACGGCCACTACGAACTCCTGTGCGCCGCGCCGATCAGCGCGCAGGATCGACACGACGTGTTCCGCTACTGGGCCGAAGCCGTGGTCCCCGGCCCCGCCGGCCAGAGGATCGGCGGGCAACTGGCCGAACTCCTCGCCCGGGCCGAACCCCGCACTCCCGTCCTTCCCCCGCCTCCGCGCGCCGGCAGGCGCTCGCGCGGATGGTGGCCGGGCGAGCTCGCCCGCTGGCGCCTCGCCGAGGAACTCGCCGCCCTCGACTGGCCCCGCAACAACGGCACACCCGTGCGCTTCGCCCTGTGCACCGACGGCCGCCTGGCCGCGATCGGCCATGAGCTCCCCGCTGAACCCGACCGCAAAGGCGTCGTCCGCCACCTGCTCCCCCGCATCACCATCGGCACCGCCGCCAGCGGGCACTGCCAGCGCCACGCGCTGACCGTGAACGCCACCACCACCTTGCTCGCCATCTCCTGGAAGGGCGTGTCCACCGTCCTGCTGGCCAACCCCGACCAGCCGCTCGTCGTTGCCGCGGCCACCGATGGCCCACCGTGGGCCCGCCGACTGAACGTGCCCGCGGTCGCCGCCAGCCGCCGCCTGGCCGCTCTACCTCGCCTGAGCGCGAACGTGCCCCCGTTCCCCGAGCACCTCGCCGACGATGCCCTCGCCGGCACCGCCCCAGGCCCGGTCTGGGCCGTCGCCCCGGCCAGCGTCCGCACCCCCGGCCTGGGCCGCGGCCACGGCATGGAGCTCTTCCGCCGCATCGAGGAAGCCATCGACACCCGGTGCGAGAAGTACAGCCACCGCAGCCCCGTGTTCATCGAGGTCCCCGCGGTCAAGGTGCCGCCCACCGAGAGCGGCTCCCGCGTCAGCGGCCCGATCGCCGCCGAGGCCATCCCTGCCGCACTGGACGCGGCCGACATCGACACCCTCCTGGTCGCCGTCCTATGGAGCACCGACGAGGTCCGCGCCCGGGTGAAGGCCGCGATCGCCGCCCAATGGGGCCCCGGCGACGGGTGGAAGGCCGCGGAAGGCATGGAAGAACCTGCGGCTGGCGGCCGCATCAAGGTCGTCTTCCTCCACGACAAGGCCGGCGCCCTCGCCCACGGACCGCGCACGAGCGCCGAACGCCAGCGGGACCTTGAGGAGATGCTCGCCCCCTACACCGGCAGCGGCCTACGCGTCGCGGCGATCTGCGAGACCGACTGGGACCCCGAGCGCTGGTACCCGACCATCGAAGCCCGCGACACGGCCGAGGCCGAAGACGG
Organism: Streptacidiphilus sp. 4-A2; assembly: GCA_014284505.1. GTDB lineage: Bacteria > Actinomycetota > Actinomycetes > Streptomycetales > Streptomycetaceae > Streptacidiphilus. Next base: position 23,747 of record JAAFYY010000003.1, read on the forward strand.
CAAGTGGCCCTCCAAGCAGGCCCTCGCGCGCCTCGGGGCGACCTCCCAGTACATCAAGCAAGCCCCGCCGCCGATCCCCACCCACACCCGGGAGGGCAAGCCCTACAACGAGAAGTACCGCGCCAAGAAAGTCGCCTCCCGCCAGAACGGACTCGACAGCTCGACCGCGAACGTGCTGCGCGAGATCCTCAGCGGCGTCGGCGCCACGGACCACCGCCTGGGCGCCGCGTTCGGCAAGCTGCCGCTCGAACCGTGGTGGCACATCGGCATCCACATCCGCCGCCACGCCCAGCGACGCGTCTACGGCAAACGCCGAACCACCACCCCGGCGCCGATCACCGTCACCCTCACCGCCATGCGCCCCACGCGGCGCCCGACCAGCCCTGGCAGATCTGGGCCTACAGCCCCAGGCCGGGCAGTGCTGGCCCAAGGCCCGGCCACCACCACGCTGCACGCCGCCGACCTCGCCTGGGACGTCACCGGCTACCCCACCGTCGGCGACGAGAGCCTCAGGCCAGCGCCGCCGCGCACATCGTCGAACAGGCTCTCGTCACCGCCCGCACACAGTTGCCCACGGCAGCCCCGGCGGTGCTCTACCTCGACGGGGCGCCGAGTACATCTGGGCAGGCCTCTCCGACGAAGCCCTGGGGCAGAACCCGCCCGCCGACCTGCCCCGGCCGGCGTCCTGGCTGCCGGCCATAGCCTCCCCGCGCCCAACGCCCCCTGGCCACCGTCCGCGTCATCACCGACCTGGAACGCATCGGCCGTCCCACCGGCGCCCATGCGCACCAGCGACGGCACCTGGCGTGCAACCGATACCACCAACAGCCTCTTCCAACTCGCCACGACGACGGCACCCGCACCTACCCGACCTCCTCCTCGTCAACGTCCCCGCATCTGGTCCGCTGGCCCCGCAGGCCGCTTCGGCAAGGACGAGACACGCTTCGACAGCACCAGCCAGAACAAGAACGGCTACGCCACACCGCCACCCGCTTCACCATCATCGGCCAGAGCACCGGCGCAGACAGCGACCTCATCGGAGCAGTCGCCGCAGTCCTGACCAACCAGGGCATCACCTCCGACGTCCGCCAAAGCACACCCACCCCGCTCCACCTCGCTCGCAGGATGGACTCCACCCACCCTACTACGCCGCACGCGAGAGCGACGAGGACAGCCCGGACACCGCACCAGCCGAAGTGGAAGAAGACGAGGCCCCCGGAACGTGAGGCCACAGTACGACCGGACGGTTTCGCTCTGGACGACAGTCCGGGGCCCACACCGCTGGTGGTTAAGGTGAAGGGCACGGCGGCCAGCGTCGACCCGAACACTGTCATCGCCTCCTACGCTGCAGCACAGAGCTGCTCGCGGCGGAGCAGGTTGCCACGGTCGCCGGCGTCACATAGGCAGACGGCGCACGACACGAGGCACCCTCGATCCAGGAAGGCGGAATCGACATGCCCGGCCCCACCTGCCCCCGCACGCTCCGTTCCCGTCGATGCGCTGCTCGCCCGCTGCCCAGCGCCGTGGAGAAAGTTGAACTGGTCAGCGGCGTGCTGCTGTTCACCGTGACTTCGACGAGCGCGACGTCATCGTGGCGGAACGCACCTACCCAGGCCGACGGGGACTGCTGAACGCCGACGGCGGAATCGAAATCCACCGGCCGGCCCTGGACAGCCGCGCTCGATTCTGGATGCGGCGCCTAAACAAACGACGGAATCGTGGCGCTGCTTCGGCCCGCGAAGGCGCACCGGAGCAACCGACCGGCCACGTTCGTTGGTTCGAACGGCCACCGAACACCCCGAGCGCCGAGAGATGCTGATGAAGCCGACCGACCTGGACCGACTCCACCAAACGAGATCACCAGATGGCTGGACAACCTCGCTGACGACGACACCGTCACCACCCGGACTGGACCGTGGCCAGTACGCGCCGCGGTTGCCCGGTCCCCGAGGCAGGCCGACCGCGAGGCACCCGACAACTCGCGCGTGGAGGCCCGCCAGCGCTCCTACCAGGGAGTCGGCGAAGCGATGTCCCGCCGACGACCGCGACAGCCTCTCGCCGGGTGCTGCCGAGGTCCGTGACCGCTTCGCCGTCGACTTCCAGCACACCCTGTTCGACCGTCCTGATCTGCGCAAGCGTTGGACGCTGCGGCACCGCAGCAAGGAGTCCGTTGCCGAGGTCGCGGACAGGCTCGCCTGGTCGGTGGGCGCCAATCTGGACCAGATCGTCCCCACCGAGTCCCTTGGGACACCGTGCGGGCTGCGGTGATCCACGACTTCACCGACAGCATCGAGATGTTCGCCGAAGAGCGGGTCTCCGAGGGCATCCAGTGGTGGCACCTGAACCTGATGCCGTCGGTGGCCAAGACGCTCGACTGGTACATCCGCTGCTTCCCCGGCGAAGCGCACTCCGTCATCGGGGAGATCCAGAGCCAGGCCCACAAGCTGTGGCAGGTCCCGGCGGCGGACACGCTGGCCGCGCTGCAGTCGGCGCTCTCCCTGGACGGAGAACCGACCGAGCAGCAGCGCGAGACGTACTTCGCCCTCCTGGAGCCGCACACGGACCCCAGCTGATCTGAACCGGGCGGCCAGCCAGCCCGCACCGGCAGCCAGGGCTGGCGTAGGAAGCCGCCAAGGTGGGGATGTCGATCGGGTACATGCCACCAGGGAGGGGAATCGCATGAGTGAGAACACGGACGCCATCGAGGCGTTGAAGTCGCTGATCTTCAGCACCGCTCAGGAGCTGTGGGACGACAAGGAGGCGCTGGGCAAGTTCCTCGGCGTCGTGCGCGCAGCGGCTTCGCCAAGATGGCTGACTCGATCGAGCAGATGACGGTCCGGCCGGCGAACGCGTCCTTCTACGACGTGAAGAGCCGGGAGTTCCAAGCCCCCTGACCAGGCGGTCGCGGCCCGCTGTCCCTATGGAGAGGGACGGCGGGCCCGATAGCGCGGAAGATGGATTCCTTGCCGCTGTGCGGCGTGGCCACGGTGAAGGGGTGGGGCGTGTCGGTGCTGCATGAGGACCTGGCGCTGAGGGTCGGGGACTACCTGCGAATCGCTTCGCACCGGATGGCGACGGACGGCCACCGCACCGGGGAGGGGTACGCGCGCATCGAGCGGGTCGAACACATCGACCCGCCGGTGTTCCTGCATTCCGAGTCGACCAGTTGGATCGCCCGGCACGCCGCCACCCACACCAACGCCGCGGTGTTCTGCCACGGGCTGCCGGGCCCGGTCCTGCTGCGCCTGGGCGACCACCGGGTCCTGGACGAAGTCGACGCCGACCGCCAGCAGCACGACCTGGCCCATCCCTGGTGGCCGGTGGAGCAGGCCCTGATGTTCACGAACAGCCACCTGCCCACCGAGCCGCACTACAGCCGCGAGATCGTCACCGGCCCCACCGCCGTCACCGGCACTCGGCGGCCAATCCCCGGGCGCAGGGCCCAGGTCTTCGCCAAACCGGCCTCCGCGCTGATGGTCGGCGACTACCTCCAGATCCACGCGACCCGGTTCCCCGAAACCGACATGGGCACCGACGAAGGCTTCCACCGGGTGGAGTCCGTCCAGCACCTTCCCGAGCACCTGCTGCCCGCGCTGCTGGCCGACCCCTCCTGGGCCCACGGCCGGCTGACCGCAGCCACCGTCCACGGCCTCAGCGGTACCGTGCTGCTCCCCGAAACGCCGGTGACCGTGCTGGTCGCACCGAACGAGGAGCGGCGCCGCAACGACGAGACCGAACTCTGGTGGGACGGTGTGTTCCACGCCTTCACCGGCGCCACCGAACCCGTGCCCGCCCAACAGCAGATCGAGGACCTCAAGCACCGGCCCGCCCCTGATCCCGTCCAGGGCGACCTGTACCCCAGCCGCTTCGACAACGCGTTCGACCGCGCCATGCACATGGACGGCGTCAGCGCGGTGCGCCCGGTCGCCACCAGCGAACTCCCCTGGCCCCACGACATGTTCCGCTGCCCCCACCGCGCCCGCAGCCACACTCTGGCCGCCACCTACCCGGCCCCGACCAGCGACGACGACCCGGACCCCGTCCAGGTCGCCCACGCGGAACTCTTCACCCGCCTGCGCCCGAGCGACTTCGCCGCCTGCCCCTACCACCAGGGCGACTGGCCGGCCATCATCACCGCCGTCACAGCGATCGCCGCGGCCGAGGAACGCGACGAGGACGACCTCGACACCCGCCCGCGCATCCTGGACCAGCTCAACCCCCACGACCGGCACTGGGCGAGCCAGCTCCTGGCCGACCACCTGTGGTGGGACCAGGGCGACACCCACCTGACCAACGGCCAGCACCGCCTGTGCGCGATGCGCGCCGCCGGAGTCGCTGTCGTCCCCGTCTACGGCCGCCACCTGCCCGACCAGCCCCACCCCGACGCCGATGCCATACCCGAGGCCAGCGACCACGCCCGCCACACCGTCCAGCAGTACTGGCGCGACCACCTCACCCAGAGCGGCACCCCACGTCCGCTGACCGCACTGCGGGCCCGGATCCTGGCCCGCTACCCCGCCCTGCGGCCCCCCAGATAGGCACAACCGATCACCAAGCGGGGGCCGGTCGACTCCCGAAGAGCGACTCGGGTGCCGCTTCCGCGTCGAAGGGCTCCCACTCGGGCGAGCAGAAGTCCTCTGCGTCGGATCCGTCGTGGACCGTGCAGTGCTGCTCCCTCCAACGCCGACTGTCCTGGGTGACGTTGTAGAAGTCGACGTCACCCCGCACTGTCTGGAGGGTCTCGAAGAAACTGGTCTGCCCGTATTCGACCCACCGTCGACACCGCTTCCGGGTCTTGGCCAGGGCGACGCATTGGACGCCGTCCCGGGCAGGGTCTGGGCCGATGAAGAAGCTGCCGCCCAGGCAATACAGGGCCGGCGTCCCGGATTCAGACATAGGTCAATTCCTCTTCAGCGCAGGTGAGTTGTCGAGACAGTCACGATAGCGGCGCGCTCCTTCGTTGTCCGTCCCGGCTCGCAGCACCGTCACGCCGTACGCCCGAGCGCGTCCGGTGCGGTCTTCGGTGTGATGGTCAGCAGCTGCGCGGCGGCCCGCTCGGCACGGGCACGGAGCAGCGCCCGTCGGTGGACGTCGCTGGCCTGGCGCTGCTCGGCTTCCGCGCGCAACCGTTCGTCCAGGGCCGGGGTGAAGTCTGCCTCCGGCTCGCGGGCCATGGCCTTGGTCTGCCGCTCGATCGCGGCCCGGACCGACGGCGCCGGGCCGGTGTTCGGGCGGCTTTCCCGGCAGGCGGCCAGGGCCTGGTGGTAGCCGGGCGAAGCGTCCTCCCGGGTGCGCGGAGCCCGGACCGCGGACCCCGCCCCGGGCCGTCGGCAGCCGGGACCGGGACCGGCCGGGCAGCGGCGATCTGCCCCGGGGCCAGAACTTTGATGTGTCGCACGATGCTCGGACCTGCGTGGTCGGCGATCCGCCGCAGCAGCGCGGGGGTCTGCATCCGCACCGACGCGGCGTAGGACGCGGACTCCGGGCGCAGCTGCAGCTGCCCGCTGTCGGCGTCGAATGCGACGGCCTGGACGTGGCCGGCCCACTCGGGCGGGGCAATGGACGGCCACTGGTCCAGGACGCCGCCGCCGGCCACCGGGACCGCCCACGCGCCCTGGTCGACCAAGCCTTGGAGCACGGCGGCGAACCCAACCGGCTCCCGGCCCGTGCCGGTCGGCCTCGACCGGAGCACCGGCTTCTTCCGCTGCTTGGCCAGCTGGTCCCCGCGCTGACGCGCCGACGCCTTCGCGGCCTGCAACGCCATCTTGGCCAGGTCCGCCCCCGACACCCGGGGCCCCGCCGCGTCCTGCGGCCCGCTGTCCCCCGCCTCCTGGACGCTCTCCTCGACAGCCATCACAGCACCTCCCCAGCCTCGCCCGCTCGGCCCGGCACCCGCCACCCCCGACGGCGGCGGGGTGCTGGGCGCGGACCGCTCGCACACAGTGCACGTCCACCACGCCGGAGCCGCGGCCGCCCGCTCCCGACGGATCTGCTGGAGCTCCGCCTCGATCCCCGCCAGCTCCCGCATCCGCTGCTCGACCGCGTCCCGCCGCTCACCCGCGGTGGCGTGCGGCAGCCGCCGGTCGACGTCCTCGGTGACCTGCTGCCGCTCCCGGCGGCGGCAGGTCCGGTTGTCCTCGCAGCGCGGGCAGGTGGACCCGTCGGTGAGCAGGGTGCCGTCGTCGCAGCGCACGTCACCGCACTGGCGCCCTTGGGGCAAGCCGCGCCGCAGCAGCCAGCCGACCGGGTCGCGGACCGAGTCGACCGCGCCCTGCCGGCCCAGCCGGAAGGCCAGGCGCTCCGCCAGCAGTCCAGGAGCCGAGGTGGGATCGGTCCGCTCGGCCACGGCCGCCAGCTCCGCCCGGGCAGCGGCCACGATCACGGCCCGCTCCCCCCGACGCTTCACCCGCCACCACAACCCGATCACCGGCGACAGAGCCACGGCCAGGTCCAGCGGGACCTGCGCCACTCCCCGCTCCTGGCCAGCGGTTTTCCACCCAGCAGTTCCACCGCAGCGCGCCGTCTTCGGCTGTTCCCCGCGCAGCGGGCCACCCCCACCCTCGACCACGGCCAGCCGGGGTCCGTCCCCAGCCTGGACGCGGGCGTCCCGCGCACGGCTGCGCGCTCGGCCGCAGACGGCCCGCCCGACGACGGCTCCGCCGGAAAAACCATCCACAGCGCAAGCATCACCAACTACAGCCACAAGAGAGTGATCAGTGTGAAGGTGTGCCGCCGGTGCGGGGTCTGAAACTCCCGCAACAGCCGCCACATCCAGCACCGTGACCTGCACTGATACGTCATCGGAGGGCGGCTCTCCTACCCCTGCCGCCGGTGCGGGGTCTGCAATCGCAGCCCCGGCCGCCACCACAGCCTGCTCCTGGGCCCGCTCCCCCACGTCGGCGGGGACCGCAGCCCGTGCGCGGCCGCCACCGACGGCACCAGCAGCCGGGCACGATGGTGCAGCCCGGACGCGGTCTTCACCCGGCGCCGGTCCACCAGCCCCTGCTCCTCCAGCCGGCCCAGGATCCGGGCAGCCCGCGACGGCGTGCACGACATCAGCCGCGCCAACGTCGTCGCCGACCGCCCGTGCCGCTCATCCGCACGGCCACCGCACAGCTTCACCCGGCCCTGGCTGCCGCACTCCAGCACCAGCAGCAGCAGCGCCAGCCGGTCCGACGCCGCAGTCGGACCGCTACCCGTGCCCAGCAGCCCCGGCGCCGTCGACCAGTCCTCACCTTCGTCCGCCACCCCGGCGCGAAGCACGCCTCTACCAGCCGCAGCAGCGTCGCCAGCTCCCGCGCGTCAGCGCCAGCTCATCCCCGGCTACACCCCGCCCAGCCCACAGCGGCACCACCGCACACCGCAAGCCCAGCACCTTCTCCGAACCCGGGAGCGTGCGGACCTGCGTGCGCGCCATCCCGGAGCCGCGCAGCACCGGCAGCACGCCGGAGGCCGTCCGCGACTGCGACAGCCCGATCCAGCGGCCCAGCTCCCGCGTCGTGATCTCCGACCAGCCCGACTTCTCCCACGTCTTCGCCGCCAGCACCACCGCCGCCAGCCGCACCGCGTCCGGCGCACCGGCCAGGGCTGGGTCGGCCAGCAGCCGCCGCACCGCACCCCGCAGCCGGACCCGGGTACGCCGACCCAGCGCCAGCGGATGCCCCGGACCGGACACCGGCACCGGCACCGGCCCGGTCTGCGCCGGCACCGACCGCAGCCGGCCGCGACCCGACCGCTGCCCGGGCAGCACCACCTCAGCAGCGGCTACCGCCGCAGCCGCGCTCACTTCGCCGCTCCCATACGGATCATCCGGCGACCGTGCCCAACACCGGACACGGACAGCGGGCGAACCCAGCAGGGGACCCAGCTGCTTCCACGGGTGGGAACCGGGAACCGGTGCCGCTTCCAAGGGGTGGAACCGGCACCGGCGCGGACGGCGGGGCTCGCGCGATACGCAGAGGGGCGCTGCGAAAACGGCCCCCCCTTCAAAGAGGTGTCCACGGGCCATCCGTGTGACCGCCGAACGGTGTGATGTGCATCACAACCTGTGCGGGGCCGAGCGTGGCCCTTGCGGATTCTGAGGCAACCTCAGAAGCAACCTCTGAGCAGGTGGCGCACGGGTCATGGTGTCCCCCCCGCTACGACGGCGCGCGGGGAGGACACCACGACACCGGCGGATGATCGGCGGGAACTGGCAGAGGGTGGGACTGACGTGCAAAATGACAGAGCTCCCTTGATCTAGTGGGCGCATGAGCAGAGGGCCCCTCGGGACCGTCTGTGAAAACTGCTGGGAGGCAGTGAAGTTCGCCTGATTTGACCGGTTACCAGCCGGTTTCATCTGGCCTTAGCTCGGGCTACCAACCCGAGCCGTGAATTGCGTGGCTGCATGCACGGTGCACCAACACCGCGCGCAGCCGGGACGGCCGGCCTTTATCAGGGCCGTCCCAGAGACCTAGGTCATCCCGCCCCCTCGAAAGAGGGGCGCTTCGGCATGTCCGAACGACAGCACGAACGCCCCACCGAAGGGCCAGCGATCATCTCGCTGGGCCCACGGCGGGGTGCTGCGTACCTGGCCCCGGGCGAGGGCAGCCTGCGCATGGTCGACCGCCCTCCTTCCAGGGGCCTGAGTCTCTGCGTGCCCGATGTGGATCACGCTGCCTCGCACACTACCCCCAGATGCGGGGACACCATGGCGGCAAATCTTCCCGTTGCCATATGCGACAACGGGGCCGGTCCGCAGCTCGGGCATACCGGTTGATACGCGGTCAGAACACACAGCCCCACCGACCCCAAACGCGCACGCGCTCGCGGCGGTGGCTGGCGTCGGCTGGGCGTACGGACGGTGCGGCGCATAGGTGTTGGCCCTACGGCGGGGTGTTGCGCGTCCGGCTCCGGGTACGGGTACCCTTCTCACGTCGCCATCCTTGCTAGAAAGGGTGTGCGGCCTGGCCGCCAGGACCCCCATCACAAGGTCCTTCGGCCCGTGGCCCCTCTCGCCTTGTCTAAGGGCGATCGACGGGGCCACACTCATTTCTCGATCATGCTCGCGGGCTACTTTACCCCTCGTCTGATACTCCTGGTGCAGCAGCGATTGACGTGTCGTCACCAAAGCCCGGCGACCTGGGCATCCCAGAGACCGGCGGCCACTACGCCGCTCGTGTGCCGCTCGCGTTCTTCGACCTCGACAACACCCTCATCCGCCGCCAGTCGGTGCTCGCACCAGTCGCGGAGCAGTTCTGTGCCACGTACGGGCTGGACGCTGACGCCGTGCCGCACATCGCCGACGCTTTCCGCGAGCGCACCGGCCGCGCGGTCTTCGCCAGGCTGCGCAGCGAGTACGGACTGGCCGACCAGGTGACAGGGCTGTGGGCCTGGTACGTCGACGCCATCGCGGCCGCCATCGCCTGCCCGGCCCCAGTGCTGGACGGCCTGCAGCAGCTGCGCGATCGCGGCTGGACGGTCGCTGTCGTCACCAACGGCGCGACCGACATCCAGACCGCCAAGCTCCGCTCTACCGGAATCGACCAGGTCATCGACGCAGTCATCATCAGCGAGGACATCGGCGTCCGAAAACCCGACCCCGCCATCTTCCGCGCGGCCGCCGCGCTGTGCGGGCAGCCGCTGGGTGGCGGCTGGATGACCGGAGACAACCCCGACACGGACATCAGCGGTGCCCACGACGTGGGCCTGCGTACCATCTGGATCGCGGCTGGCCGCACCTGGACCCACCACCCGCCCCGGCTGAGCACGCCGTCGACGACGCGCTCGCCGCCATCACCCACCTGTTCATGCTGTAGGAGCCGCCCACCATGACCACGATCGGCCTGCTCCACCCCGGCAGCATGGGCGCACCCGTCGCTGCCTGCGCCGTCCGGGCCGGGCACCGCGTGCTGTGGAGCCCGGAGGGGCGCAGCCCCGCGACCCGCGCCCGAGCCGAGAGGTTCGGCCTGGAGAGCGCGCCGCTGGAGCAGCTGCTCGCCGACGCGGAAGTGCTGCTCAGCCTGTGCCCGCCCGCATCCGCCGCCGACGTCGCCCGGCAGGTCGCCGGGATCGGCTTCACTGGCGTCTTCGTGGAGGCCAACGCGATCAGCCCGGCCAGCATCACCGTCATCGCCGACGTCCTGCCAGAGACGACGGTGCTGGTCGACGCCGCGGTGGTCGGCTCTCCTCCGGTCGACGGGAAGGAGCCGACGCTGTACCTGGCCGGACCCTCCGCCGCGACCGAGCCGGTGGAGCTGCTGTTCACCGGAACCGCAGTGCGAACCCACGTGCTGGGCACCGAGCCGGGCCAGGCATCCGCGCTCAAGCTGGCGTACTCCGCGTACCAGAAGGCCAGCCGGGTGCTGGCCGCGCTCGCCACTGGCTTGGCCCGCGAGCACGGTGTCGACCAGGAGCTCGCCGCCATCGCGGCCCGCCGCAGCGGCTCGTATTTGTCGGAGACCGAGTACATTTCCAAAACCGCCGCGCGGGCCTGGCGGTGGGGGCCGGAGCTGGAGGAAGCCGCCGCGATGGCCGCTGACGCCGGACTGCCGCCAGACATGCTCACCGCCGTCGCGCGCACGCTGGCCCGCTGGGACGACGTCAAGGACGACGCGCAGCTCAGCATCGCCGACGCCCTCGCCCGGCTCGCCACCCCGTAGCCCCCCATCACAGCCGTCATGCCGTCGTCGCCTCCCCGCGCTGGTCCAGCAACTGCGCGATCCGCTGTGCGGACTCGATCGGCGGCCGGGCCTGGGTGGTCAGCGTCAGGTCCCAGGCGAATTCGCCATGGGCGGCCAGGTCTTGCTCGGTGGCGTCCCAGGCGGCGAGCCGCGCCGGAGTGTCGGCATCGCCTCGTCCCTGCGAGCGTGCCTCTGTGATCGCCCGGGAGCACCACAGCAGCACCGTGGTCCAGCGAGCGGGATAGCGCTCCAGGAGCGCACGGACGCCATCGACTTGGCCGAGGTGTGCCACCGGAATACCAGCAGCGAATGCCTCGTCCAGGCCCGGCCGGTCGATGATGTAAGTGCTGTCGTACCGCGAATTCGCATAGACGACGTCGCCCGCCGCCTCCAGCTGTGCCAGCTGCTCCACCGTGCCCATGCGGTACCCGGTCGATCGACCAGACCCGACCTTGAGACGGAAGAACTGCTGGAAGCGCGGATCGAGACTGGTGAGCGCGGCAGAGATGGTGTCCTTCCCGAGGCCGGAGGGCCATAGAGGATGACGCCCTGACGGCGAGGGACGGTTGGGCTCATGCGCCCACCGACCCCAGGGCGAGTCGAGCTCGGTCGGCGAGGGACACAGCGGAGCCGTACCTGTTGTCCACGATCAGGTGCGGGACGACCGGGCGAAGGTCCAGATCCAGGCCGGAGGCGTACTCCGCCCAGTTCTGCAGTTTCCAGGTGTCCCGCGCGGCGGACCGCTGCCCGATGTACTCGCGCATGGAGTCGACATCGCACTGCACCCACACGGGCGCCACGGCCACCCCCCGCGCGGAGCAGCGGTTTTCCAGACGCCGCATCCAACCTTCATCGGCCATTTCAGCGATAAACGGCGCGGTCAGCACCGTCGAAATCCCACAGTCGATATTCGCGTACGCGGCTTTGAGGAGGCACTCGTATTCCAACGGACGGACCCGCTCGCGGTACAGCGCGGACTGGCGGTCGTTGGGGTCCGCTCCGAGCTCCACCAGGAGTGCTTCGACCAAGGCCCGGCTCATGGGGTCCTTGTCCAGCAGCGGCCACCCGGTCAGCTCAGAAAGAAAGCGTGCGAGCTCCGTCTTTCCGCTTCCTGCGAACCCTCCCACCAGCACAAGTACGGGCTGATTGGTGTCGCCACCGGTGTGCCGACGCTTCCAGGCATCCATGACTCGCTGCTGGAAACCAACGTGCTCGCCACCCCCTGACGAAGCGGAGAGGTGCATCAGGGCCCGCTCCACAGCCAGGACATGGGCTCCCGTATGACGGTGCTCCATGGGAGTGACTTCGAACTTCGCGACATTCTCCCCGGGCAGCGGATCCCGAAATCCGAGCTGAACGTCAGTGGCCCCGTACAGCTGGCAATAGGCCCGCCGATAGTGGGGGCCCGGGAAGATAGCGCCCAGTTCATGGGAGGAAATCGTCTGCGGGTTTGCCTTGATGTCCTTCAGCCCCATGCGCTCAGCGACCTTGCGCAGCTGCTCGCCGGCTTCCTCCTGCGTGATGCCGTGTGCCTCACGCGTCTCCCGGAGCAGCCAGGCCTTCCAGCCCGGGTGCTCTGCCTTCTGCCCCATACCCCGCCTGCCTTCATCGACATGCCCGTCAGACTAGGTCCGCCGGCCTGATATGCACGTTGAGCTAGAAGTTGAATCCGTGTTGAGCTGGCCCATGAGCGAGACCTGTAGCGCTATGTGATTCCACGTCAGCTCACGAGCGTGTGTGATGGTCCCCACCAAAAGAGCTGGTTGAGGTGGGGGTGGATCAGTGGAGCCGATCGGACTCGAAGTGGGGTCTGTTGCAGTCTCATGGCGCGGTCACCAGGTCGCGTGGCAGGCAGAGCACGGCAGTGGAGTCGTCGTGGGGCTTCCCTCGGAAGCGTCCCGCCACTGTGGCTCTCTCTGCAGTCCGGGTTTCGGCGATGATGTGCGACGGGCCGAATTCCTCCATCTCGGAGAGGACCCGGAGCCAGGGCCAGTCGTATCGATCGGCGAGTCGACTCCCGCCGTCGGAGAAGACTGCGAACCGCTTCACCTCATCAAGGGGGAGGGTCGCGCAAACCGATTTGTGAGCCGCCTCGGGCTTCGTGCTGGCAACCCAGAATCCGTTGTCGCTGTTTCGGTAGGCCCTGACAGCGTCGATGGTGTACGACGCCAGGTGAGATGTTCGGTCGTCAACGATGACCAGGATCTCGCCGTCATGCCGCTCTACCACCACTGGCGAGTCAGCCAGGGACAGGGCTTCGAGTTGGCCGTCGGCCACGCGGACGATGGCGACGGTCGACGAGGGACTGTCCGGATTGGTGACGTCGCAGGTCCTCGCGTGCGCGGCCGTCAGGTCACCGATGGACGCATGCAGAATGTCGACCAGGCTGGCCTTGGACGTCAGAAGCGGCCCGGTCAGGTGGGTTGCCAGTTCACCGACGTACCAAGCGACATCGTGAATGCAGCCGGTAGGAGCGCCGGTGGCTGTCGCTCCGTCGAGTACGAAGGCGAAGTTTGGACCGGCGATGACCAGGTCTTCGTTGACCCCGCCGGGGGTGGGCTCGGTCGCGTGGCGGATTTCAAGTGGCACGGGATTGCGCTCCTACTCCGGGGCGGGAAACTCATAGGCGAACTTGTGGCTGTCACCAGCCATGACGGCCTCGAACACCTCGACTGGCCGTTCTGCATCGCCTTCCTTCGTGGAGAAGGCGATGCGATGCAGATGGACGACAGGAACGCCTGGGCGGAGCTGCAACGCCTTGACCTCCGACGGGGTGGGCATGGCCGTTTCAAGCTCCTCGCGGAAGCGGGTGAGCTTGAAGCCCGCCTCCTCAAGCCGCGCGTACCCGCCGCCAGGTCCGGTGTGCTCCTCGAGGAGCCTGGTGCCAGCCACTGTGTCCAGCTCGTAGTAGCTGTCCGCCAGTTGGGTGGGCATCGTCTCGATCCAAGTACGCCGTCGCCGAACGAATACCCTGCTGCCGGCGGGGATCTCGAACCACTGGGCGACCCAATCGGGTGCGGGTACCTCGGCGAGTTCGAGTATCTCCTGCCGCCATTCCAGCCCCATGCTCTCGACCTCGGCTTGGAACGGTGCCTGGCCTCCGGTACGGAGATGTCGTGCGTAGCGGTCGGATCCCACACGGACCATCGGCTTCGGGCGCTTCACGAAGACGCCCCGTCCACGCTCGCCCTCCGCCAGGCCGTCGGACTTGAGCAGCGAGATGGCCTTCCGGGCTGTCTGGGCTGCGGTTCCGTAGGTCTCAACCAGCTGCCTCTCCGAGGGCAGCTGATCACCTGGAGCCAGGACGCCAGCTGTGATCTGCGCGCGCAGATCATCGGCGATCTGACGAGACGGGGACCGTGAGTCCGTGGGGTCGATGTGCATGGTCGACATCCTAGCCTCGGTAGAGAGGTATTGAACAAGTGCCTCGGAGGTATTGAACCGCGCCTCCGGGCGGTGTTACGGTCTTGCCACGGCACCTCGGTAGAGAGGTTCTGCGGTACTGAAGTAAGCAGCAGTCACGCTCTCCTTCACGGGAGTGGCTGGGGTGTGTAGCTCGACCAAACCACCCAGCATGTGACCCGCTGAGTAGCGCAGATGCGTTGTCCGCTTTCCAGGGCATCCCGGAGTTTCGTGGGCCCTGGAGGGCGGAGAGGGCATCCGACGCGCACTGATCGCGCTCGCTCAACACATGGAGGCGTCATGACCAGCTCGACTGCTCCCGCTAAGAAGCGGCCCACGAGGACTCGCACCAAGACGGTCAGCCACCGACCCGAGCTCCTGCTTTCGACCCTGCCCTTGCGGGAGGTCTCCCTGTTCCCCGGCAAAGAGCACCTGGTGTGCCCGGACTGCAAGACCTGGTGCCCCATCACCGGCGGCCAGACCGAGACCCCGAAGCTGGTCCCCCACCACACCGAGCGCGCCGGCACCCCCGGTGCCCGCCGTTGCTCCGGCAGTAACCGACGGGTCGGTTACGACGTCACCATCGCTGCCTGGGAGGAGCACTGCTTCGACGCCACGACGGAGACGGCGGCACGGCGGCCGACCAAGGTCATGCCGAAGAAGCCGACCGTGCCGACCGCGCCCGCGGTCACGCAGATGAACCCGACAACCCTGCGGGCCCGGAAGGAACTGGCCGACCACATGGTCTCGGACTGCCGGGCTTGCCGTTCCGGTCGCTTCTGCGAGCCCGCCGCGCTGCTGCGCCGGTGGGCCAAGCGCACCCAGGCCGAGCTGGCCAACCTGCCCCAGGTCGCCCAGTCCAGCGCTCCGAACCGCGTACGCAGCACCGCCTGACCAGCACAGAGTTCATCAGCTCTACCAGTGGCGGCCCCGACCGGGGCCGCCACTTCGCATCTCCTGGGAGGGAATCGCACCATGACGCTCATCAGCACCGAGGCCCCACTCACCACGGCCACCGTGCCGGCTTTCACCGTCGCCTACCAGGGACTGGCCGGACAGAAGGTCGCGCCGCTGGAGAAGACGCCGGACGCCACGCAGGTGGAGGTGACGGCCCGGATCATCTCCAGCCGCCGCAGCGGCCGGACCATCTGGCTCGGTCTGCAGACCGACAACGGGGCCACCGCCGTCGCCAGCCTGCACGACCTGGTCGGCGACACCATCCCGGCCGCCGACTACGACGTTGACCAGGTCGTCCGGCTGCGCGGCACCGCCCGCACCTGGCCCCGGCACCCGTACATCGCGGTCCGCCGGTTCCTGCCCGTCGCCTGATCCCGCGCAGCCCGTCGCGCCCGGCCCGGCCCGGCCCGACTCGTTCGGTCCGGGCACGGCGGAGAGCGCGAGATCAGGTCAATGGCGCTCCGACCCGGCCGTCCGACCGGGCCCCGAACGCGGCGAAGACCCCGGCGGCTACCGGGGTCTTCAACAGGCCGCGATTGCTCCCAGAGAGCGAGGTACGACCTTGACCACGATCGTAGCGGCGGCCCGGCCGCCCAGGCAACCTTCCTCAGCCCCGGCGATGAGCTGCTGCGGCGCGTCATCGACACCCAGATCGGCCCTCGCATCGAGGGCGCGACCTACCAGAACGTCGACGGGATCTTCCTGGTCCTGGACGTGGTCCGCGACCCGGAGCGCGCCCGCGAGTTGCTGGGCCGCCGCAGCGCCCACTGGGCCCTGGTCGTACGTGACGTCCTGCGCCACGATGGCCAGCCCTTCGCGATCGGCTCGGTGTGGACCACCGCCGACCAGCTGGTCCCCACCGCCACCGCGTCGGCCCGAGCGACGGGCTGGACGCGGTGAGCGCCGCGACCGTCCACGGCACCGGGACCACCGTGTTTGTGCAGCGGCCGCCGCTGCCGAAGACGAAGGACGGCTTCTACCTTCGCCACCGCGACGGCGGCCTGGTCGCGCACATCACCGCGACCCAGGACACCCTGAGCGACCTGCGCCGGCTCGCCCGGATGGCGCTCCTCTTCTACGGCGCCACCAGCGACCACGCCGACACCGCGCAGCTGGTGCTCTCCGAGCTGGTCGGCAACGCCGTCCGGGCCTGTGGCGAGCACGACGTGCCGCTGGTCATCGAGGCGTACACCACGGTCGACGGCGTCACGGTGACCGTGCACGACCCGGTCCCCGAGCTGCTGCCGCACCGCGGCACCGCGCGATGGACAGCGACCAGGCCGTGGGCGGCGGGGCCTGCCGCTGCTGGACCTGCTCGCCCCCGGCTGGAGCATCGAGTCCTCGCCGATCGGCAAGCAGATCCGCTGCAACCTCGCCTGAAGCAGCATCCCCGCCCGGACCCCGCACTGGTCTGGGCGGCCTCCCCTTTGCACACGTCACCGGCTGGGAGGCCGTCATGAAGCAGAAGCAGCGCACCCCGAACCCCTACTACTCCTTCGACCTGGGCGCCATCGCCGCGGACGCCGCCGCGCTGATCGCCCGCGGGCGGTCGGCGAAGGTCGCTTGGCGCGAGGCCTCGAGCCACCGCCGCTGGCTCGCCCTCCAGATCGGCCCGCGCCGGGTCGGCGGCGTCTACCGCTCCTACACCGGCGACGTCTACGAGGTCCTGGAGCTGGACCGGGGGCCGCGCAGCGAGTGGCCGGTCGCCTGGCAGATCACGGTCCGCACGCTGGGCTCCAGCCGGATCCGCCGGCACTGCACCGCCTGGGACGAGCGCGACCAGGTCCTGGTCGAGCCGGGCGAGCACCTGGAGTCCGCGCACCTGCGGGACGAGATCGAGCACCCCGTCGAGACGGCCGCGTTCCAGCGCGCGGCGCCCGGCTACGCCGCCGCGCTCGCCCTGGTCAGCAGCCTTCGCGCCCCGCGTCAGCTTCTGGCCTTCACGATGCCCGCCACTCTTGCCGCGACGGAGGCAGTCCGATGACCATCCGCACCAGCACCAGCACCGACTCCTCCGCCGCATCCAAGGACTGGCGCCACGGCGCGGTCTGCGCGGAGGAGGACCCCGAGCTGTTCTTCCCGATGGGCAAGGGCAGCCCGGCGTTGTTCCAGGAGGAGGAGGCGAAGGCGATCTGCCGTCGCTGCCCGGTGATGGAGTCCTGCCTGCGGTGGGCGCTGGAGACCGGCCAGGCCCACGGCGTGTGGGGCGGGCTGAGCGAGGACGAGCGGCGCTCCATGCGGCGCCGCGCCGCCCGCAATCGGGCCCGCGCCGCGGCCTGACCGCGCCCGTCTGGCGGGAGCGTCGGCCGACTCGCCGCCCGCCCCGCAGCACCGCCACACATCGGCCGCCCGCCCCGGGCGGCCCCGCTGTGCCGCCTCCAGCTCCTGGTGACAGTCCAGGAGCAAGACCACGAAGGAGTCCCCGATGGCCGGGATATTCGCCCGCCTGATCAGCCCGCTGCGCCAGATCGACGCCGACCCCGACCAGCTGGTCGTGGACGCGCACCGGCTGATCCAGGAAGCCGACAAGGAGAAGAGGGAGGGGCGGTGGCCCCTGGTGACCGCGTACACCGGCCTGGCGAGCGCGAAGATCCAGCTCGCCCAGTACCTCAAGGAGCACCGCGACTGACCGCGGTCTGAACCACCCGCCGCGACCCCGGCCGGAGTCGAACTCCGCGCCGGGGCCGGCGGTTCTCCCGCTCCGCCAAGGCCGACCAGGCCGTGGCGGAGCCGGAGAGCCGGAACGGCTCGGCAAAGCAGAAAGGCCCCGGCAAGGGGGCCTCTCCTTTGTTCTCGCGATCCGCTGACAAGGAGCGATTCGCATGGCCAACGCTACCAGCGGGGGTGCCCGGTGAGTACAACCGCAGCCCCGGCCCCCGACAAGACGATGTCGGACGACACCTACGAGGCGGGCACCCCGCTCGCCGCCCTGCTGGCCACGGCCATCGCTGTCGTTGCCACCGTCCTGGCCCTGTTCGACCTGTTCACGAACGGGCTGTGGCCCACCTGCCTGCACCTGGCCGTCGGCCTCGCAGTGTTCGGCGCGGTCCGGCTGTGCGTGGGCCTGGCCTTGAACCCGTTCTTCCTCCGACCGACGACCCGGAGAACAGCCCATGACCACGTACACAGGAAGGAGGCGGCGATGACCGTCGAGACGACTGAGCCCAACCGCGTCGGCCGACTGCCCGGCGACTTCCCCGACCCGGCCCCCGGTGCCAGGCGCATTCCCGATCAGGCCGCCGCGCCGGCCGGGCCCGGGCAGCCGACGGCTGCGGTTCACGTGGTCACCCGTCAGGAAGCACTGGCCGCGCAGGCGTCCATCAAGCGGTTGACCGAGCTGGGCGTACTGCTGACGCGCGTGCTCGTCGCCATCGGCTCCGGCTGCCTGATCTTCACCTGCACCAACGTCACGCTGTTCGCGATGTCGCGCAACGTCCCGGGCTACATCGCCTGGATGCTGGACCCGCTGGCCTCGCTCGCACTGCTCACCGTCTTGTACGTCGACGGCGTGCTTACCGAGCACGGCGGTGAGCGCGCGGGTGCCTGGCCCGCATTCCTGCGCTGGTTCGCGGGATCTCGACCTGGCTGATGAACAGCTGGACCAGCTGGTTCCCGGACGGCCGGTTCCACCTCGTGCCCCAGCACCCGGACGCCGGCGGACTCCTGCTGCACTCCGTTGCACCGATGCTGCTGATCGCGCTCGCCGAGGCATCGTCCGGCTACCGCCGCTACCTCGCTCGCAAGCTGAAGGCCTTGCGCGAGATCGTCCAAGCCCGTGAGGACTACGAGCACACCCTGAAGGAGCAGCGCGAGCGGCAGGCCCGACTGGACCGCGAGCGGGCCGAGCGCGAGCGCACCGAGCGCGACCGCGCGGACCGCGAGGCCGCCGCGGAGTACCAGCGCCGGGAAAGCGAGGCGCAGCTTCGGAAGATCGAGGCGGAAGCCGAGGTTGAGAAGCTCGCCGCGAAGACGGCGCTCCTGGAACGCGAGGCGGAAATCGAGGCGGCCCGCACGGCTCGGGAAGCGGAAATCGAGCGGGAGCGCCGCCGGGATGAGCGCGAAAGCGAGGACGCCCGGATCCGGCGCGAAGCGGAAATCGAGGCAACCCGCCTGAATTCCGAGGCCGCTCGCGAAGCGGAGCGGATCAAGGCCCAGGGTGAGGCGCAAGCCGCCCGCATCCTGGCGGAGGCCCAGTCAGAGAGCGCGCAGAAGACCTGAGCCGTCAGCGGAAGAAGGAGGACGACGACGCGGAAGAGCGCCGCCGCAAGCAGGAGGAGCGCCTGCGCATCAAGCAGGAGCGAGGCACCTCGCAAACCGGCGACGCCTCCTCGGAAAACCAGCCGCGGTCCGGCTCGCGGAACCCCGGTCGCCCCTCGCAAACCGGCGTGCCGCCGGTGTCGGCGGCCGGGACGGTCCCTCGCGAAGCGCGGTCGGCGCTGCGCGAGCAGGCCGAACGCGAGGTCGCTCGCCGGATCCTCGAAGGCGAGGACATCTCCACCGAGGACCAGGCGGTCCTCGCGAACCGGTACGGGAAGCGCGCGACCTGGGTCGGCGACCGTATGCGGTCAGCGCGCCGACGGCTCGCGACCGACTCGGACTTCGAGCTGGCTGTCATCGCCTCCGCGCTGGAGGATCAGGCCCCCGTCTCCCAGGAGACCCGGGACACCGAGCCTGCCGAGGTCGACGAGCAGCACGAAACACGCATGATTCCGAGAGCCATCGGCCTCTTCCAGCGGCTCCGGAGCGCGCAGCAGCCCGCACTGGAACCCGACCAAAGGGCCCTCCTGGCACCCTCGGTCGCCCCTCGCAGCCCTTGTCCGGCACCCAGCTGGACGGAGCCGGTGCGGGGGTCGGCCGAGGCCGCCAGGCCGACCGCGTCACCCGCTCCACCCAGCCCGATCCGGCCCGATCAGCGGCCCGGAAAGTACCTTTTGCCCCCCAAGCCCGCCGTTTACGGAAAGTAGCGGCGAGGCGAGGCGAAGCGAGGCGAGGCGAGGGGGAAACCCCTCCCAGCCCCTGCTGAGCCCTCCAACCGGGGGCGATGGGGGTCTCTGCCCTCGCCTCGCGCCGCCTCGCCTCTCCTGGCCGCTACGCACTGTGAGGAGATTCGTCGTGGCAGACACCGCGACCGCGCCCCCGGACGCCATCAGCGACAGCACCACTACCGAGGGCCTGGACACCGCCGAATACACCATCGCCAACGACCCGGGGGCGCCGCAGATTCGGCCCCGGAGAAGGCGAAGGCCAGCCGCGGACGCCCCCAGGCGCTGCCGCTGCTGGTCCACGGAACGAACGCGACCGGCGTCGCCGCGGGCGTCGCCTACGGCGTCGCGGGCATGCCCGGACTCATCGCGGCCGGCGTGGCCGGAGCAGCCGTCGGCGTGGCCGCGCTGGCCGGCCGGAAGCGCTCGAAGGCCTCCGCCGCCCGCAAGTCCGCCGCCGCGAACCGGACCGGCGGCGGCTCCGGCCGGGCCGGGGGGTGCGGGCAAGGGCGGCCTACTCGGACGCGGCGGCGGTGCCGCCGGGGCGGCCGGATGAACGGCAGCCGCAGCACCGGGGCCGGGGCCATGAACCGGCCCGGCGGCGGGCGCGCCCCGGCGGGCCGGGCGGCGGCAGGCACAGTCGCGGCGGCCCGGGCGTCCAGCTCGGCAAGGGCGGCGGGAACAGCCCCGGCACCCGCACCCCCGGGGGATCCGGCGGCGGCAGGAACCGGCCCGGAGGAAAGGCCGGTGCCGGTCAGCAGTCCCGCACCGGCAAGGCCTGGCAGACCCTCAAGGGCTGGGGCAGCAAGGCGCGCCGCAACAGCGGCGGCGCGGGCACCGGCTCGGGCGGCTCCGGGTCCTCCGGCGGCTCGGGCACGGGCTCGGGCAGCGGCTCCGGCGGCAAGACGTCCACGCCCGCCAAGACCCGCCTGGGCGCGCGCTGCAGAAGGCGCGCGGCTGGGCGGGCAAACTGCGCCGCTCGAACAAGAAGAGCGGCTCCACCAGCTCCGGCAGCGGCAGCCCGACCACGGGCCGTCTCTACCGGCTGCGCCGCGCCGCCGCCCGCAAGCTCGGGCACTGGGGGCGCTGCGCCGGCGCCGGATTCCTCGCCGGACTCGCAGGGCTGCTCACGCTACCCCTGGGAATCGTGTGGGGCTCCTGGCGCCTGCTCACCCGGCACCGCGACCCGCTCCACGCGTTCGCGTTCCCCGTCCGCACCGCCGGACGGATCTGGCGGTTCTTCTTCCGCCGCTCCAAGGCCCGCCACGACAAGGAAGCCAAGGCGGACACGCTCAACCTCAAGGTCAACAACCGAGGAAGGACACCGACGTGACCGGACCCTCTCTGACCGCAGGCACCACGGTGCTGGACGGCAACACCAGCAAGTTCGCGATGGCCATGCGCGCCACGCACTCCGCCTACACCGGCTACAACCCGCGCAGCATGATGGAGGTCGCTGCCGAGTACGCGGGCCTGCCCAACGGCATCCGCGCCGCGGCGCTGGCCGTGCAGCAGATGGCCGTCAACGCCGACCAGAAGTACCCGTGCAGCAAGAAGGCGCTGGCCAAGCTGAGCGAGGCCTGCGCGAAGCTGATCGCTGCCGCAGCCCGCGCGGACGGCATGGTCGCCTTCTTCCGCATGGTCCACCAGTTCGACATCGAGCGGATCGTCGCCCCCGGACGAACGAGTGGATGTGGAACGTCACCCCGACCGGGGCCGACGCCCCCGAGCAGGCGATGTTCATGCCCGGCCGCATCGAGTCCGGGTGCGTCCTGATGGCCGTGCTCTACCGCTCGTTCGAGCCGGTCCACATGATGCAGGTCGGATCCGAGTTCCAGGGCATGGCCTACGGGCTGACCGCCCTGGCCGACTGCGTCCAGGTCCTGTACGAGCGCACCAACGCGCTGTACCCGGTCGACGACCGCGTCACCGACGAGATCGGCAGGCTCGTGTCGATGATCCGTGCGGCCGCCGACGACGCCGCCCTGGCCACGAAGCTGTTCGTGGAGGACCACCGCCTGGAGATCAGCCACAACACCAACCCCCGCAAGGGCCCGGCCGCCGAGTCCATGTGGAACACGCCCCGCTGACCCCAGCGGATCCGCACCACCCAGAGCCGGTGGCCGACCCCGAACCCGGGGCCGGCCACCGGCTCTGTCCACTCCTCCTTGCCGCCCCGCCCCTCCCGAACAGGAGTCCTTCCCCATGTCGATGCGTCACTGGGACTGGTCGCTGCCCAGCGGCCACACCACCTTCCTCGGATACGCCGCTGAGACCGCCGTGACCACCGTGGCGCTCGCCCCGCTGACCGGACTGCCCTGGCAGGCCGCCGCCCTGACCCTGGGCGGCGCGGCCGCGGCCGGAGCCGTCCACGACCTGCGCGTGGGTACCACAGCGGGCACCCTCACCACCCGCGCGCTCTCCTGGCTGACCGCCTCCGCATGGGCGTCCTGGGCGCTGGCGACCGCGCCGCTGCACTCCACCGGCTGGGCGACCGGCGTCGGCCTTGCCGCCGTCGGCATCGCCGCGAACGCGTCGGCGAACCGCACCGAATCCGGCCGCTCCGACCGCAAGAAGCTCCTCAAGCTGCGCCGCGAGTCCGTCGGCATCCTGCGCGACTGGGAAGACCGCATGGCCCGCGTCGCCCGGATCGAGGGCTGCGTCGGCAAGGACGTCGAGCCCTGGCCCGGCAAGGTCGGCTACACCGTGGAGATGGACCTGCCCGCCGGCGGCACGGCCGTGGAGGACCTCAACGGCTACGGCGGCAAGTTCGCCGCCGACCTGCGCCTGCCCGACGGCTGCGGTGTCGAGCTGTTCCCCGGCGCCAACCGCGGCACCATCCTGATCGAGGTCACCCTCAAGGACGTCATCACCCAGGACATCCCCTACCCCGACGACTACTCCGAGATCAGCCTCACCGAGCGGTTCCCGATCGGGCTGTACCGCAACGGCGATCCCGCGCTCGGCAGCCTGTGCAACGACTGCGGCATCCTGGTCGGGGAGACGGACGCGGGCAAGACGAACACCTTGCGCGTGGTCACCGCCCAGCTCGCCCGGATGCCCGACGCCCTGGTCTGGGCCATCGACACCACCGGCGGCGGCGTCGCCCTGCCGTGGATCACCCCGTGGGCCACCGAGGGCCTGGCGTCCGCGCCGATCGTCGACTGGATCGCGCACACCGACGACGAAGCGCGCCTCATGCTGACGATGGCAGCTGAGATCATCGCCGCCCGCAAGGCGGGCTACCAGCAGCTGATGCGCGAGAAGAAGTCCGACAACAAGCTCCCGATCAGCGCGGAGATCCCCGGCATCGTCATCATCACTGACGAGACCGCCTCCCTGCCCTACGACATCAAGGCGATGATCGACAAGATCGAGCAGGAGGGCCGCGCGATGCGGGTGCGCGTGTTGGTCGCCGCGCTGCGCGCCACCCAGGACGCCATCACCGCGATGATGAAGCTGATGTCGAAGTGGCGCGTCGGCATGACCGTCTCCGACCCGGAGGAGCTCGCCTACCTCTTCCCCGGCTACATCAAGATCGACCCGAAGGACGCGCCGGTCGCCGGGTCCGGGTGGAACATGCACACCCGGCTCGGGCCCAAGAAGCCCACCGCGATGAAGGTCTGGCGCCTGGTCGACGAACTGATGGACACGATCTGCGCGGCAACCGCCGGGCGGCGACCCCAGCTCGACAAGCTGTCCGCCTCGGTCGAGATGGGCGAGCACTACCCGCAGCGGTGGGCGCGCACCCTGCCCGACCTGTACAAGGGGCAGAAGCTCACCGAGTCCGCGCAGCACGCCATCGACAACGCCGGACAGATCATCGCCGCCGCGACGCTGCTCGCCTCCGCCCCGGTCTCGGCTGGCACCACTGCGGCGGCCCCCGCCGATGTGGTGCCCGCGGGCTTCGAGGGCTTCGGCGGTGCGGCCGAGCTGTTCGCCGCCGTCACCGCGCACCTGGACCCGAACGCCTCGCCGTTCGCGGTTCCGGCGGTCCCGGCACCGGCCGCCGCCGCGCAGGCGACGACGCTCCCCCGCCCCACCCGCCCGGTCGACCCGCGCGAGCAGGGCTGGGAACTCCTGGTCGCCGCCGGACGGGACGGCTACACGCCCAAGCTCCTGCACGAGGCGCTCCAGCAGCTCCTGGGCGACGCCACCCCGGCGCCGCGCACGGTCGCCGGCTGGCTCAGCAAGTGGGCGGAGGACGGCAAGGCCGTCAAGGACGAATCCGTGCAGTACACCCGCTACATCGCAGCTTCGGCAGTCGCCCAGCAGCCCGCCCCCGGCCCGGCCGCCGTCGGGCCGGTGCCGATGGCCCTGCCCGAGGGCGCCGACGCGGAACTGGTCCTCCAGGCCGTGGAGTTGGTCGTGTCCACCCAGTTCGGGTCGTCCTCGATGCTCCAGCGCAAGCTGCGCATCGGCTTCGCCCTGGCCGGGACGCTGATGGACTTCCTCCACCAGCTGGGCGTCGTCGGACCCTCCGACGGCACCAAGGCCCGCGAAATCCTCGTTTCGACGGACGACCTGGAGGCGACAATGATGAGGCTGGCCGACGAATTCGGCTACGACGCCCGCCACTTGGGCGCGATGAGCCTCGCGGCTGCCGCCGCTTCCACCAAGGAGTGACCATGGTCGAGACCGCGGATGAGGAGATCGAGCGCCTGGAGGCCGAACGGCACTCCTACAGCGAGACGTTCAAGAACACCTCCGAGACCGATGCGGTCACTCGCGCGCACCTCCAGTCGGAGATGGACCGGCGCACCGCCCGGATCCAAGAACTCCAGGAGCACCAGCCGCTGGGTTCTTCGCCCGCTGGGGCCTGCGCGTCGCCTCCCTCGCCCTGCTGTGGGGCGCCTGGGAGATCGGCCCGTGGTGGGCCAAGACCGGCTGCGTCCTGCTCGCCGCGTTCCTCGCCTTCTACAGCCTCGGCTGACACCTCACCGCCCGCTTCGGCCCGACCCGGGCCACCAAGGACCCGCCCAGCCACCCGGCCGGGCGGGTCTTCGCGTTCCCCGCCCCCTTTCCCCGCCAAGGAGCACACCGTGGAACCCGCGACCTCACCCTCATCGAGCACCAGCAGGCCCCGCCCGCCCCCGCGACCACCGGCATGCCGGACCGTCGGCCTGCCGTACGGGGCCTGCCGTACGAGGGCCTGGAGAAGATCTGGGAGCTGTTCCCCCAGGCCCGGCCCGGCGGCCTCCTCGCCCAGGCCCCGCACGCCGCCGTGGGACTGCCCACCGACGAGGCGTACATGGCCCGGGTCCACGACCTGGTGCGCAGGGAGGAAGTCCTCAGCTACCTGCGCGCCCAGTACCAGCAGGCCGCGCTCGCCCCGGCCCCGGTCTACTCCCAGGTCATGGCCCCGGCTCCCGCCCCGGCGCTACCGCCCGCCGTCCTGGCCGCCCCACAGCGCGCGGTGCCGACGTTCGTGTGGAAGTACAGCGCGGTCGCCCTGTCCACCGGCGGAGGGATCGCCCTGGCCGGTGAAGGTGTCCGTGCCGCGGCTCCCACCCTCGCCCATCTGCCCGCGATCCTCACCGCGACCGGCCAGGTCGTGATGAGCGTGGCTGGGCTGTTCGTGGTGGTCTTCCTCGTGCTCGCCCTGAGCGGAGCTTCGCGGGGCAGCGGCGGGGCGGCACCACGGTCAACATCCGCAAGGCGGTCTTCCGGCGCAACAAGTTCTACGGATGAGCCGGGCTGCCTGCCTCGTCCCCGCCTCGCCCGCGCCTGGGTGCCGGGGCGGGACAGGCCGCCCGGCCCCTTTCCAACCTCGTCCGCAGGGGCGCCGCCGAACCGGCGGCGCCCCTGCCGCGTCCCGTGCCGCCCCTCAACCCGAAGGAGCACCGTCGTGGTCCTGTCCGTCTCCGGCGTGGTCGCCGCCGGCATCGTCGTGATCATCCTCTACCGCAACGGCTACGTGCGCTTCTGGAGCTCACTGGCCTGCATCCTGTTCGGCTTCTTCCTCGCCGGAACCGCCGCCGCCCCAGCGTCACGCACTTCCTGACCGGCTGCGGCTCGGTCTTCAGCAGCATCTGCCGCACCCTCAGCTGACCCCGCGCAGCACCTCCAACCCGTCATCGTGACCACGAACCCCAGGAGAAGCCCAATGACCACCGAACACGACGCCTCCCGCCCGGCGAACGACCAGCCGCTGGTGTGGACGCCGGTCCAGGCGCTGCCCCCGACCCGGGCGCAGCGCCTGCGCAGCGCCCTGGCGACCTGGACCGGCCAGCGCCTGCTCCCCGCGCTCGCGCGCTGCGGCCGGGCCGGGCGCTCCCGCGCGGACGCCCTCGCGGCCTGGGCCGGTGAGCACCTGACGCCCGCGCTGGTCCGCCGCCGCCAAGAGCTGGAGGAGGCCCTGACCGACGGCTGGGACAGCGCCCGGACCTGGATCAAGATCCTGGCTACGCTGATCGGCCTGATGGTCCTGGTCTACGCCGGGAACCTGCTCGCCGACCTGCTCGCCTCGCTCTACCACCGCCTGGTCGGCCACCACACCGGGCTGCTGACCACGATCACCACACCCGTCCAGAACTGGACGGCAGCCCACAGCGGCTCCCTGCCGATCAGCGCCGGAAGTCTCTTCGGGCTGTGGGAGCTGGCCGGCCTGGTCCTGCTGATCACCTCGTTCGCCGGATCGGCCGCGGCCCGCCTGGCCTGGACCGGGTACGGGGCCGCGACCGCCGCGATGGTGTGGTCCGCCACCCCCGCCCCGGACCAGGCGGCCGCCACCGGGATCGCCGCCCTCACCTGGGCCCTGGCCAGCATCATCGCCCTGCACGGGCTGAGCCTGCGCCCGGTCATCACCAACATCACCCACGTCACCAGCGGTCTCCCGCAGCTCACGGCCCGGGAGACCCGCGCCCGCGACACCGAAGACGTCTGGTAGCCACTGCTTGTTTGACCATCGGGCCGCCCGACCAGCGCGGCGGCCCGCCCCTTTTCCCTGCACCGCCCAGACTGCCGGAGGACCTGGTGCGCGCTTTCGACATGGACCCCACCGGGCAACGCCACGGTGGGATGCCCACCTGGCCGCTGAAGTGGGGGCCGCCGAAGAGCGAGTTCGCCACCAGACGGCAGCTGCGGGCCATGGGCCTACGCCCCGGCGGCGGCCAGGTCTGCGGCCAGCTGGTGTGGCGCTCACGCAAAGGCGAAGAGCGCTACGCGTGGCTGTACCGAGTCGACCTGGCCAAGCCGGTGCGCCCGATGACCCCGGCGCGTGCCGCCGCCCTGGACCGGGCGATGGCCGCACGCCAGACCTGCCCGAAATGCCTGGTGCGTTTCGAGGCATGCCTCCCCCTCAAAACCCTCGGCAGCTGCTGGGGATGCAGCGACGAAGCCGCTGCCCTGACAGAACTCGCAGCCTAAGCAGTCCGGGTCACCACGCTGCCCACCACCGCCCGCCCGACAGGACTCGGGGCGGGCGGTGGTGCGCGGCGCGGCCACCCGGCCGACGAGCTGACGCGAGAACCACCCCGTCCGCTCGTTCATCGCCAACGCGAGAGGAATCGCCATGAGCAACGACGACAACGGCCTGCGGACCGATGTCTACCAGGACAACTCCGAGCCGGACGTTCCGCAGACCTCCCTCGCCCGGATGGACTCCGCCGTCGACGTGATGATCGCGGCGGCGCAGCTGGCCGCAGACACCGACGTGGTCTAACTCCTGCCGCTGCCTGTCCGGGTCACCACGCTGCTCACCACGCCCGCTGCGACAGCACTTGGGGCGGGGTGGTGCGCGGCGCGGCCACCCGGCCGACACCGCGACCTCATGGAGGAACCCATGCCCACCACCACGACTCCGGCCACGTTCGAGGACCTGGCCCGCCGGCACGGCAAGGCGCTGGCCTACATCGCCAGCGGCGACGACACCCCGGTCCCGGCCGACCCCCACCAGCGTTGACCCGCAGGGGCTGATCGACCTCGTCAACAACGCGGCGGCGTTCTTCAACAGCGCCCACCACTACGACCAGGCCGAGACGCTGGAAAGCGCCGCCGGCTTCCTGGTGGAGGCCCGCGACGACGACGCCGACCGCCCTGCCCTGCTCAAGCGCGCCACCCGCGACCTGGCCGACTCCTACGACATGGCCAGCGAGCTGGCCGACGAACTGGGCGACGACTACGACTTCTGACTCTGGCCGCCGCCCGTCCGGGTCACCACGCTGCTCACCACCGCCCGCTTCGACGGCTTTCGGGGCGGGCGGTGGTGAGCGGCGCGGCCACCCGGCCGACACCACGCCCCACTTCACGGAGGTACCCCATGGCCATCACCATCACCGCGCCGACGACGTTCGAGGACCTGGCCCGTCGCCACGGCAAGGCCCTCGCCTACATCGCCACCTGCGACGACAGCCCCGTCCCGGCCGACCCACCAGCGTGGACCCGCAGGGGCTGATCGACCTGGTCAGCCTGGCCGCGTCCTCCCTCACCCGGGGCCGCCGGGACGAGGACGCCGAGACTCTGGAGAGCGCCGAGCGCTTCTTGAACGAGGCCCGCGACGCCGACGACGCCGACGCCCCGCCCTGCTCAAGCGCGCCGCCCGCGACCTGGCCCGCTCCTACGACATGGCCAGCGAGCTGGCCGTGGACCTGGGCGAGAGCTTCTGATCCCCCGTCCGGCTGCTGACGCTGCCCGCCATCGCCCTCCTCCCGCCACCGGGAGCAAGGGCGATGGCGCGCGGCGCGGCCACCCGGCCGACACCGACCACCACCCGTCGCACCCGCCTGACCGGAAGGAAATGCCATGCTCGCGATCTTCCGCACTACCCGGCGACAGCAGGTGGAGTCCGGTGCCCACCTCACGGCCCGACCGAGGCGTTGCCCGCCGAGCCTGCCGTGCCGGAGCGATGGGTACCGAGGGCACCGTGGTCCCGACGCGCTTCACCAACCTCGCCGGCGCGGACGTGCTGCTGTTCCGTTCCGCCTGCGGCACCTGGAAGCACGCGGTGCTATGCCTGGGCTGCGGCTATGCCAGCCGCGGGGAGGAGGCCCGCGAGAACGGCCGCCAGGGCGCCAACGACCACGCGTCCACATGCCGCGCCCAGCCCAGTCCCCCCCCCGGTCCCGACCGACACCGAGGCCGCCAGCCTGGTCGCCTACCGGCTGCGGTACTCCCAGGACACGACGGTTCCCAAGAACCTGCACCTCGAGCAGTTCACCGTCATGCGGCCGCAGCTGCGGCGCGACGACGCGTGGATCCACCGCGAACTCGCGGCGCTGGCCGACCGCGACCCCAGCCTGCTGACGGTCCGCATGAGCGAGCCGCAGGACGGCAGCGCCCCGCAGCCCCAGTACACGATCCAGCCCCGCCCGCGCCCGCCCCCATCCAGCACCCCAGCCCGTGGCAGCACACCACCTACTGACCCCGGCTCCGAGCAGCACCAGGAAGGAATTCCTCATGCGCAGCACCACCCTGGCCGCCGCCGCCCTGGCCAGCGGCGCGGCCCTGGCCGTCGCGGTCGCCCACCGGCGGCGCCCCGTCCCCCGCCGGTCGACCTGGACCAGGTCATCGCCGGGCCCGGCGGATCGCCGACGCCCTGGAGACCGGTGACCCGATCATGCGGGGCCTGGTCACCCACGGCAGCGACCTGGTCGACGTCCCCAAGGACTTCGGCCGACTGCTGGCGGGCTTCGCCGACCCCCAGCCGGACAGCGCCGGCTGGTCCTCGCTGCCATCGCCCCGCTGCGCGAGGGCGTCGGCTACCTCCACGACTGGCTCGCCAGCGGTACCGCTCCCGGCGATGTGCTGCGCGAACTGCGGGCCCAGGCCCCGGTCACCCCGATCGCGGACCTGCTGGCCGACATCGTGGCCGACCTGAACGCAGGCGAAGCCGGACCCTGGAGCGACCCCACCGCCGCCCAGCTGTGGGACGCGGAGCAGTCGCTGCGCCGGGCCGCGGTGAAGCTCGGGGAGGGCTGGTCGGATCCGCACCCGGACGACTGCCAGGGCGGCTGCCTGGGCACCGGCGAGGTGAACGGCGACCCCCAGCGACCTGGTGCTCTGCACCGGGAACGCCCCGGAACCGGAGCCGGAGCCGGTGAGGCTGGACGGCGACGACCCCTGGGCTTCTGCCGCCGTGGCCCCAGCCTGGACCACCGACGAACCGCCGTTCTAGACCCCGCCCGCAGCAGCGCGACGCCCGCCAGGACACAGGTCCTGGCGGGCGTCGTCGTTCTCGGGCCGCGCACAGCCGGATCGGGCCTCGCAAGCTGACCGGCCGCGCGGCACCTCCCGAACCAATCAGAAGGAGATCACCAGTATGGCCAGTCCCGCCCTGCCCCGTCGCCGCAACACCAAGTCCCGCGCCCAGGCCGCCGCGCCCTCCCCCGTCCAGCGGCACCGCGCCGCCGCCGCGATGCGGGCGATCGGCCACCGCATCGGACGCCACCACACCTACAGCTGCGACGTCTGCGCCGTCGGATGGGCCGGCCCGGAGAACGACTGCTGGAGCTGCGGGCGACCGGCGAGCGACTACTCCCGCCGCGCCTCCACCCTCCAGCTGCTGCTGCGCCAGGTCACCCGTCCGCGAAGGCCGCCTGATGACCCGGCTGCCCGACCAGCTGGACCGGCGCCTGGCCGCCGAACTGGTCCCGGCCCGTCCCCGCCCGATCCCGCCGAAGTACAAGCCGGTCACCCCCGGCCAGGCCCGCCGCAACCGCGCGGTGCTCCTGGCGGCGCTGGCCGCGCCCGCCGACACCGCCACCAGCACGACCGAGAAAGGAAGCTCGGCATGAGCAACGAGATCGGCAAGACCTCCATCTGGCCCTCGCCGGCGGGGTCGTCGGCCCCGGCCAGGGCTGGGAGCGGACGATGAGCACCGCCGCCAGCAACGTCTCCGCCGTCACCAGCGACCCCCGCGTCCCCTTCCCGGCGGTCACCGAAGGCACGGCCTGCCGCGCCCGGCCCGAGCGCTGGTTCCCCAAGCGGTACGGCGAGGACTCGATCGAGCGCCACCAGGCCGTGAACGCCTGCAAGCGCTGCCCGCTGGCGGAACAGTGCCTGCTGTGGGCGCTGGCCAACCCCGAGCTGACCGAGCACGGCATCTGGGCCGCGACCACGCCCACCAAGCGCACCTACCTGCGCCAGGCCCTCCAGGCGCGGCTGGGAACGGACTGGGTCGCGGTGGTCGCCGCCCGCCGCCGGGCCCGCACCCAGGCCAGCACGGAGCGGCGCTGGGACACCCGGGTACGGCCCGCCGTCCCGCTCACCGCCGCCAACCCGCCCGCTCCGGTCCCGTCCGAGCCCCGGCACTGGGAGCCGGTCACCCCCGAACAAGCCGCCCGCAACCGGGAGACCCTGCTCGCGGCCCTGCGGGAAAGGCCGGCGGCATGAGCACCGGCATCCGCGCCCTGACCATCCGGCCGCCCTGGTCCGACCTGATCACGGCCGGCGCCAAGACCATCGAGAACCGGCCCTGGGGCACCAGCTGGCGCGGGGTCCTGCTGGTCCACGCCGCCCGCCAACTCGCCCCCGACGCCCGCGAGGGCATCGCCGCGCTCCCCCCAGGCCACCGGATGGTCTTCGGCGCCGTCGTCGCCGTCGCCCGCCTGGACGCCATCCACGACGACGACGGACCCTGCACCCCCTGGTCCCGGCCCGGGCACCAGCACTGGGAGCTCCACGACGCCCAACCGCTGACCACCCCGGTTCCCTGCGCCGGAGCACTGAGCCTGTGGCGACCCACCGACCAACTGCTCCAGGCCGTCACCGACGCCGCATCGCCGGGCGCGCTGCGTTTGCTTCGGGCCAGGTGACCGCGATGCCCTCCGACTCCGACCCCATCGCCCTGGTCAAGGCCGCCGAAAACCTCAACTACGAGCCGACCACCACCGACCAGGACACCGCCGCCGCGCGCACCACCGCGCGGAACGCCACCGGCAAGGACGACCTCACCGAGCTCCTGGCGATGCTCGCCCTGCCCGACACCGAGGACGACATCGTCGCCCTCCTGCCGCTCATCCCTCCCCGGCCCCCGAAACCGGCACCACCGCACCCGACCCGATCGGAGAGATCCTCATGTCCGCTGACGCCCACCTGGCCGTGGCCACCTCCATGTACCGCGACGGCTACCCCCTGCACGAGATCACCGAGGCCACCGGCGTGGCTGCGGCCGAACTCGCCGACGCCCTGGCCCCGCAGGGCCACGTCGACCCGGGTCCGGCCACCGGCGTGGCCATCGACGTGCCGGTCACGGCCCGTCCCCTGCTCAAGTCGAAGACCGCCCCGGCCCCGCTGGTCGGCTTCACCGGCGACCAGGAGGAACTGCTCACCTGGGGTGAGGCCCACGAGTCCGCCGCCATCAAGGCCCTGGCCGCGCGCACCCGCAGCGGCCTGGTCGACCTGGCCCAGCGCCGGGGCAGCGAGCGGGCCGCCGAGCAGGCCGCCGCCGAGGTCGAGCAGCTGGAGAAGCAGCTCGCCGCCGCCAAGGCCCGCCTGCGCCAGGCCAGGACCGGCCGCATCCCCGCCCCGGCTACCCCCGTGGCCGCGCCGGTGGCGGTGCCCACCCCGATCCGGGTGGAGACCTCCGCCGGCCTCCCGCGCGAGCAGCTCGCTCAGATCCGCACCTGGGCCCGCCCACGGGTACGAGGTCGCCGACCGGGCCTGATCCCGGCCGCCGCCCTGGAGGCGTGGAACAACCGCGACCAGCAGCTGGCCCAGGCCGGTTAGGCGGTGCCGGTCACCGGCACGACCGGGCTGCTCTCCGGCGAGGGCCAGGTCCACCTGGTCCGCACCGGAGGCGGCGCCGGACCCCACTGGGGCGCGTACGCCGTCCTCTACACCGTGCGGTCCCTGGCCGACAGCACCCGCGAGTGCGTCATCGCCGCCGCACCCCCCGACCAGACCGCCCCGGCGCTCGGGCTGCAAACAGCCCGCCCGCACGGGCCCACCGGCTGCGCCCGCAAGCCCATGTGGGAGTACGCGGCCGCGTCCCTGCCGCCCAAGGCCAAGAGCGAGAGCGTCCTCGAGTACGAGCAACGCCTGGCGCTGTTCCTGCTCACCGGCGCCCACAGCGCCCGGCTGACCGGACCCGGGCAGCTCACCCGCTGGGAGATGGCCACCGAGCACCTGGTCCCCCTGCACCTGCTACCCGGCAGCACCCGCGGCTACGCCGGATACAACGCCGTGCGGATCGGCCGCCTGATCACCGCGCTCCCCAAGGAACCGCCCACCACCGCATCCTGACGAAAGGACAGCAACCATGCGGCTCGCCATCACCACCCAGGCCGTCCACGCCGACGGCTCGGTCTGCACCCACCCCACCGCCCCCACCGGCAAGCCCCGCGACCCGGCCACCTGCACCGGCCGGCGCGGCTACGTCGCGGCGTGCTCCGGCTCGCCGGACTGCACCTGGACCGGGGAGCGGCGCGGGATGCGCACCCTGGCCGACGACGACCGCAAGGCCCACCGCGACCACCACGCCCAGGCCCCGGCCCCGGCCACGGCCTGACCCGCCCCGTCCCCGATCCCGAGAGAGGAAACCCATGACCGACACTAACGAGGTCATCGAGCGCCCCTTCTACACCGCTGACGTGGTGTGCATCCGAGGCGACGAGGTCCTGCTGATCAAGCGGGGCTGGCCTCCGTACGAAGGCTCCTGGGCTTTGGCCGGAGGCCATTGCGACGCCGGCGAGACCTCCCGCGCGGCGGCGGCCCGCGAACTTTTCGAGGAGACCGGCGTTGTCACCGACGCCGCCGCGCTGATCCCGCTGGGCGTCTTCGACGACCCCGACCGCGACCCGAGGGGCCGGTACGTCACCGTCGCCTACCTGGCCGTGGTGCCCGCCGACACGGAGGCCACCGCCGGGGACGACGCCGCGGCCGTGCGCTGGGCGCCGCTCGACTCCCCCGGCGAGGACCTCGCGTTCGACCACGCGCTGATCCTGGACGCCGCCCGGCTCCACCTCGCCAACCACCACGTTTGACGGGAGCACACGCATGACCGACACCGCCGCCGAACTGCCCTACACGATCCACACCACCGACGACGGCACTCCGCAGGAAGCGGTCTGGCAGCCCGTCGGCACCGACGACGCCCTCAAGAACGGCTTCGACTCCTGGTACGGCGTCACCCTGTGCGGGATCGGCCCCGAGGACGAACCCCCGTCGAGTTCATCGCCCTGGGGCACGACACCGACCGCCGCACACTGGTCGCCGCCGCGAACCGGTGGATGCGCACCTACTGGGAGTGGCCCAACCTGCTGGGCGACACCAGCCGGGCCGCCTGCACCGCGCTGCGCCCGCCGGTCAACGCCCACGTCGTCCTGCTGCGCGCCACCGCCGCCGCCGGGGCCTGGAGGACACCTGGCAGGCCGTCACCGTCCCCGCCGACACCCCGGCGCGGTCCCGGTCACCGTCCTGGACCTCAAGAGCGCGCTCGACAACCCGGTGCGGCTGCACGCCCAGGTCGAAGACCTCCAGGCCCGGATCGGCGCCTGGGGCCAGCGCCGCCCCAGGGTGGTGGCCATCTGCGGGTCGACGAAGTTCTGGGACCTGATGGCCCAGGCCAACTGGACCGAGACCGCGGCCGGGCGGATCGTCCTGGCCCGGGGTGCGACCTGAAGGCCCCGGGCCTGGTGTGGTCGGACCCGCTCGAGGCCGAGGCGCTGAAGCGGCGCTGGACCTGCTGCACCGCCACAAGATCACCCTGGCGGACGAGGTCCTGGTCGTCACCGACGACTCCGGTTACGTCGGCTCTCCACCCGCGATGAAGATCACCTATGCGCAGGCGCTGGGCAGGCCGGTGCGCTACACCGATCCCGCCCACCCCGACCAGCCGGTGATCCGCACCATCACCATCGACACCTGGTCGGTGGAGCTCGACAACGGCGAGAACCTGACCGACCTGGAGATCGGCAACGGGTGCAGCTCTTCCTGAGTGAACGTGATGCCAGGCTGCGAGGTTGAGTCTGTCCTGGCAACAGGACTGGTGGACCAGTTGATGCTCCTGGGTGTACCAGCGCGATGCGCACGGACTTGGGCAGCTGTCGGCCGAGTACCAGCCCGACATGCCCTCCCCGACCCGGCTGCCGTGGACATCCGCGCCGGTCCGCGCGGGGGACGGTCGGCTCCGCCGTCCCGGGGCCCGTCAGGTGATCAGCACATGCGCCGCCGTCACGGGGAGGGAGATGCTTTTGCCGTGGTCGGCGTATCCCGCGATAAAAAACGCGACGATGGCAGCCAATACCAGGAACGTGGCAAGGACACTGCCGATCCTGAGCCGTGTCACCACCACTGGCTCGCCAACTGCCTCGGCGGCCGGCACCTCGTCGAGGGCCATGGCGGCCTCACGGCTCCGCTCCGGGCGTTCCCCCAGCGCACGAACATAGATGGAGATGCCCCCGAACCCTTGGGGCCATAGGTCAGAAACGTGCCGCCATCATCGCTGTGACCTCTGACGATTTCCGGTGCCAGGCAGCGAGGCACCCGGTACCGGTGGAACATGTTGTCCACGATGACGTGGGTGCGCGTGATGACGATGCGCTCCGCGCAGCAGATCAGGTAGACAACGGCGACCCCGCCCAGGCCGACGACCGGCAGGGCGACCCGCTCCGTCACCGATTGACCATAGTTGATGGCAGAGAACCCGAGGACTGCATAGAAAACACCGCCCAGCGCAAACAGCACGCCCAGCGCACCGGGGTACCGCCGGAAGCTCTGACGATCGGCCATCGCCGAACGATAGCAACACCACCCGCGTCGGGTAAGGGGGCCGATCCGTTGATTGTCCCGGTGTGGTGTCCCGCGCTTTCCATGGACGCGCTCGCTCCCCGCTACCAGCGCATCCTCGCCACGCTCACCGAACAAGCATTCGACGGGAAGCCAGTGATGTCCTGTCAGGAGATCACTGCCGTACTCGGACTGGAGCCGGTTCCGGCAAGTGTGGAAGGAGTTTGGTCGAAGATGAAGCGGCTGGCCGACCGGGGCTGGGCCGACGAGCCCACCCCGGGACGGTTCACACTCGCCGCCGGGCCAGCCGGCGGCTCATGAGCATGGGTGTAGCTCTTCCTGAGTGAGCGTGATGTCAGGCTGCGAGGTTGAGTTTGTCCTGGTAGCGGGACTGGTGGACTCGTTGATGCTCCCGGGTGAGGTGCCAGGCGAAGTAGGCGTCGAAGTCGCGGTTGCTGATCAGGGCCCGGAGCGTGAGGACGGCTTCGGCTCCGGCCAGTGACCAGCGGGCCCCAGTGATGTCGAGGCGGTCTTTGACCAGGTGGCGGCAGGCACCCTCGATGATGCCGGTCGCGATCGGCCAGCCGTCGACCAGCGCGGCGTCGTAGCGCAGGTAGGGGCTCTTGTTCTCCAGATAGCCGCAGACCCCCTCGATGGTCTTGAGCTTGTCCTCGCCGAGGGCGGCGGTCTTGGCGGCGGTGCGGATCTCGGTGACGGTCAGACCGCTGTTCCCGGCCAGGATGGTGCGGGCCTGCTCGGCGACCCAGCCCTCAGCGGCGGGGTCGCCGGCGGTGTGGAAGCACCAGGCGGCCTTCCACAGGTATTCCAGGACGTGGACGAAGTCCACGACGATGTCGACGTTCACGCCGCGCAGGGCGGCCTCGGTCTGGATCTGCTCGATCTGTGCTCTCGCGCCGTCGACCAGGACGATCCAGGTACGGGCGTGCAGCGGATCGCGCTGCTCGGCCTGGTCGAATACCGCCGAGATCACGGTTCGGGTGTCGTCTGTGACGCTGCCGGTCAGCCACTTGTTGAACGCCTTCGGGCCCCGGTTGCGAGCACCGCTGCGGTCATGGTCGGGGTGATGACGTCCTCGACGGCGCGGGGTGCGGGCTCGGCGTCGTAGACGGCGCCGAGCATCGCCATACGCTTGCGGCCGTTCTTCTCCCCGGACGCGAGGCGGGTGCGCATCTTGTTGTCGCCCTTGGCCTGGGCGGCCTTGCGGGTGGAGTCGGTCAGCGCCTCGGGGCGCATCACGATGCCCTTGCCGTCCACCGAGAGCCAGCAGCGTGTCCGCGGTGCACGGCAGCGGGGCCTTCGCCCGGTAGAAGGCCTCGACGTCGACGGCGGTCCGCACGGTGAGCTGCTCGATCTGCCGTTT
Source organism: Streptacidiphilus sp. 4-A2 (assembly GCA_014284505.1). Classification (GTDB taxonomy): domain Bacteria; phylum Actinomycetota; class Actinomycetes; order Streptomycetales; family Streptomycetaceae; genus Streptacidiphilus. The sequence goes on from JAAFYY010000003.1 coordinate 60,796, forward strand.
GCCGACCCTCGTCCCGCACGAGCGCTCGATCGCCGCCTGGGCGTCGTCGAAGCTGCCGCGCACCGCCTCGACGGCGGCCAGCTTCCGCAAGCCGTGGCTGGACCGCTCACCGGGCAGGTTCAGCCCGGCGTCCATGGGGTGCAGGTTCGACGCACCCAGGGCCCGGTAAGCGGTCCGGGTCACCGTCACCGCCCCGAACACCGTGGCCAGCAGTCGCTCATGGCCCGGCTCGATCCTGCGCCGCACCACCTGGTCCGCACCCCTCACCTCGGTCAGTCGCGGCTCGCGTATGGACCGCAGGTCCAGATCGTCCTGCAGCAGTCGTCGCATCACCTCCCTCCCACGAGCGGCGATCAGATCCTCCAACTGACCGTGCGTCAGAACATCTGCGGATTCGTCCTCCAACTCCTCCACCAGCGCGCCGAACAGACTCCACGAGGCCGAGAAGGAGGCGACCACCTGCTCCAGGCCGGCCGCCGAGACCGGCACGTCCCCACTGCCCCACTCACCCGGCCACCCCCGCCCCACGCGTGCGAACAGCCCCGCCTCCACCTCGATCAGCACCCCGTCAGCCACCAAGCGCTTGAGCTTGGAACGCAGCGCCTCCGTGAACTTCGCCTCCGCGCCCAGCCCAGCGCGTCGCCTACCTCCCGCGCCCGCAGCGGCCCCGCAGCCGAAGCGAACACCGCCGCGATCCGCTGATACACCGTCACATCGCGCAGTGCACCCCGCACCCCGGGCGCCGGACCACCCAAAGCCGTCGGCGCGACCGAATCAATGCCCCGCACTGGCGGGGCGGCCAGCACCTCAACCACCGTCCGCCGCGCGATCACCAAGCGGGACAGCTCGATCCGCGCCGCGTCCAGCCGATCGGCCACCGCCAGCGCCTCAGCGCGCAATTCCTCCACCCGCGCCAGCGCCACCGCCTCCCGGCGCTCCAACTGCTCCAACACCGATCCCACCCCAGGCTCCTTCGCGCCCGCACCCAGACCGCCACCCCGACGGCCCCGACACCAGCACCATAGAAACCCAACCCGCCCAAGGCATTGGAAAGACCTACAAACCACCCGAAAGGTCACTCATTTCGAACTGCACCCATCGGCAACAGCGTCGACCTGGACAGGTGCCCCGGCTTCGACGGGCTGTGGATCGCTGTCCGGTTCCACGGCGACTTCCGCGAGCAGGTCACCCTGCAACGCGCCGTCGTCGTCCAGGACTGCGCCACGAACCCCGCCATCGCCTGTGGCTGGTCCGGGCGGCAGCGCCACGCCCACCCGGTCGACCTGCACGGCACCGTGCAGCCGCTGCCCGACGGCAGCTTCTCCCCGGCGGCCACCACCGCCGCCTCCTGAACCGGCCCGGGGCAGCCGCCGGCCCCCGAACCCGGCTGCCCCGGGCCACGCACCACCACATCCAGAGACGAGAGGCCGATGTGGACCTACGAACAAGTCGAGCACGCCCTCACCGTCGCCGGTGAGGCCTGGCTCGCCTCCGCCAGCGAACAACCGCTCCAGATGCACGCCCAGTGGGACGCCCACCCCTTCGCCCCCAGCACCCTGCCCTGCGGCCGCGCCTTTGACGTCATCGCACTGCCCGACCAGTTCGGCCGCCAGGTCCTGAACGAACTGCGGGACACCGGCCCGGTCACCACCTACGGCGGCGCCATCCACGTCTTCTGCGTACCCGGCACCGCGGAGCAGCTGCGGCAGCTGCTCGCCTGGAGGGAGTGGGACCACCTGCCGCCCGTGCACTGCTACGGGACCGGCGACACCGTCACCCTCCCGCCCACCCAGCGCCACCAGGACGACGACACCCCGACGCTGGCTCCGCGCCCCCGAAGACAGCCACCCCCAGCTCCCCCGCGCCAACGCCCTGCTCCACGCCTGCCTACGCGCCGCCCGCACCCAACCCCAACCACCGAAAACGGACCGATGACGACCGACACCCTGACCAGCGCCCCTCACCACGCTGCGCACCCTCGCCACCGCCCACCTGGCCAACCTCGACCAGCAGCGCCAGGCCGCCGCCGACGCCGCCCGCGAACGCGAGATCCAGCGCCTGCGCGACCAGGCCGACCGCTCCCACAAGAACGCCATCGACCGCGTCCGCGAGCGCCTGACCGCCACCCTCCACCAGGTCCTGGCCCCCGAGGACTGGACCGGCTACCCCTCCATGCCCGACACCGACACCCACACCGCCACCGCCCACCTCGGACAGGGCGTATGGGCGATCTACCACCAGGCCACCCAGCCCTACGCGGTCTACAGCGGCATCTACCTGCTGCTCCCCTGCCCCTGCGGGGACTACATCGAGACCGAAGTCCCCAGCGACGAACTGCTCGCCGAAACCCTGGAGAACATCACCCGCTGGCAGGCCGACCCTGCCAGCTGCACCGATGCCTGCTCCTCCGCCACCTGCCCACCCCCTGGACCCCGAGCACCACCCCCGGCTGGTGAACAGCCGCAGGTGACCCACCTCATGCCGGGGCTGCTGGGCAGCCCCGGCCGGCGACCCCAGCCACCCTGAACTCGGCACCCTCCCATCGCAATCGCAGACACCCAGAAGGAAGATCGCTATGCCGCAGCACATCGAGCGCCTGGCTCTGTTCGGCGCCCTGCTCGCCGCCTTCGACGCACTCCATGGAGCAGGTGACCACTGGGCGCAGAGCAGTCAGGACGCGGCCCTCAAGGGCCTCCAGGGCAGCGACCTCGTCTACCGGGACGGCCTCCGGGTCGGCACTGAGACCGACGACCGCACCGGCCAGCCGACGATGACCGCCGCCCGCCTCGGATGGATCAGCGCAGCCCGACACGTCGCCAGCTACACCGCCCTCCAACTCAGCGGAACGCTCGCCGTCACCCGCCTGCTCGGCTACCGCATCCCGCCCGCCGCTTTGCTCGCCGGCACCGCTATCAACAGCGGAACACACCTGATCCTGGACAGGCGCGCGCCACTGATCTGGCTCGCGGACCGGACTGGCAACGGCGGCTACATCACCCACTGCACCGCCGTCCGCGAGGCGAGGCACCACCGAACTATCCGGTCCCGGCGCGCTCATGGAGCTGGACCAGAGTCTCCACCGGGCCATTGGCGTCGTCGCCGCCGCTGTCACCACTTGGCTGGCGACCCGTAGAAGTCCCAGGAAGGGCTGACCGGCGACCGTTCGATCCGTAGACCTGAAAGGCCCGGCCCCGCAGGAAGCGGGGCCGGGCCTCTTTGCGTTTTCAGGGCACAAGCAGCCTTCAGGCGCTGGTCCCCTGGCGTGAGGTGACGTGCTCCAGGAGTAGCTCGGCCACCTTAGTCAGGATCGGTGCTGAGAGCTGAGCGACCAGGGCCTCTGTGATGTCCTCGGCAGTCGCTGATGCGTGGACGGTGACCACCGCGTCGTCGTCCTGGGTATTAACGCCGTTAACGGTTGTCGGTTGATCCGGTTGGGACGGGATCACCGCCTGGGTATTAACGCCGTTAACGGTCGGACGCGAGATTGTCTCCGATGGGGGAGACCCGGGGCTGCTATTAACGCCGTTAACGGTTGCCTCAGCGGATGCAGGTGTCGCCCTCTTGCGCTTCGGCTTGGCGGCTTCCGCAGCGGCCTTCTCTGCTGCCGCGGCTTGCTCGGCCTTGGGTAGGCGGCCGATTTTTCGGGCCGGTTCCACCTTGAGCTCCCCCGACTCGACCTTCTCCTGCAGGTCCGGTGTCAGCTCCAGGAGAGCCAGCCGCTGCGACACCCATGCAGGAGTCTTCCCCAGTCGACGGGCCACTTCTCCCTGGGAGATGTGGACCTTGACCAGCTCTTGGAGGGCTTTGGCCTGGTCCATCGCCGGCACGTCCACGCGATGAATGTTGGCGATGAGCGCGGATTCAAGGATGTCAGCGGCCGTCGCCGCAAGGTCGTCGTGCACGTCGATCCGGAGCTCGCGCAGACCAGCTGTCCGCGAGGCGGCGAGGCGACGGTTTCCGTCGACGACGACATACTCGGCTTCACCGAGGGCTTCCTCCTGCCCGGGGTGGGCGGAGAGGAACGCGGCACGCCGGACGACGGTGATCGGCTGGATCTGTCCGCGGACCCGGAGCGACTCGGCCGTCTCTGCGACGTCCGTCAGTTCCTCGCGGGGATTGAACGGATTGTGGGCAAGGAGTGCCAGTTCCACCTGGGCCGGCGGACGCTTCCCCTCGCCGTTCATGATGTCGGTGCGGGTGCGGATGCGGCGCGGCCCCGACTCCTTCGGCTGACCATCGTCGTCTGTCTCGAAGCCGCGGGTCACACGGGTCCTAGGGGGAGTCATACGGCAAGCTCCTTTGCCAGGTCACGCATGACCTGGGCGTGTTCGCTGTCGGGTGCGTACTCCAGCAGCGGGATCTCTCCGTCTGCGGCCTCGCGTCCCTCCTTCAGGTCCCCGATCACGGCCAGTACTGACGGGGTGGTGCTCTTCTCCCACTGGTCCTTGTTCTCTGGACCAACTTTCCGCGGCGGCTGTCGTAGGCGTTGATGATCAGCCCAAGGTAGTCGACCTGGATGCGGCCCTTCTTGCAAAGGTCGTCCTTCTGGGTCTTCAACAGTCGGACAGCGCGGTGGGAGGCACGGTTTGCCCACACCGGGCTGATCATCCGGAACGGTCAGCCAGTTCTCCGTCTCGTCGGCGCACGTAGTAGAGCGCCGTGTCCATGTTCAGGCCGAGGCTGGCGCGGCCATCGATGATGACGATGTCGTAGTCCGCCTCCAGCGGCTCCAACGCGCGCTCCAGCGCGGCTTCGCTGAATGACACCTTGGACAGGGCAACGTCGCGGAGGAACGCGTCGTCGGACGCCGGCAGGAGGTGGAGTCGGCCCCCGAACCGGTCGCCATCAAGCGCGACCAGAAGCTCACGGATGTCACGCTTGGCGCTACGTCCATGTGCATCATCAGCGTTTCGACGTCGTCCTCGTACATGAGGTCTTCGAAACCGAGCTCAGCGGTCAGGTGCCCTGCGGGTCGTAGTCACGAGCAGCACCCGCAGGCCATCTCGGCCAGCGCCTGGGAGATACCCGCGGCGAGGAACGTCTTGCCGACCCCGCCCTTCTGATTTGCGATTATCACCCGACAACAGGCTGAGCAGAGAGAGCTGGGGAGGGGTGGCAGTCGAGCCACAAAGTGAGTGCCTGGGCCAGCCCTTGGACGTAGGTGACGTTCCGTTCGGTGCAGGCGGCCTTGAAGGCCTCCGGCTCGCCTTCTGGCAGGAACGTTCCCCAGGTCTTCGCCCCTTCGGTCTTGACCTCCGGAACCTCGTCTGCGGCGTACCAGGCCTTTATAGCGCGCTCGGTGACGTCCTGAATGTCTAGTCCGTGCTCAAAAGCGCGGATCTTGATGTGTCTGCGCAGCTGGGGCGTGAGAGCTGTAATTAGCTTCTCTCGGTTCCCACGGGGCGGCGGGGTGCTCATGTGACCGCACTTTACTAGGTCGACGGACTGCTCACTGCCGCAACCCACCGGTTCTACCGGGGTCCTCAAGTCAGCGGAGCTGCGTCGCTGTCTACGTAGTGTCACCATCGGTAAGGCTGCTGGAAGTTCGGCGGCGTATCACTCGTCTTGGCTCTCAGCGTCGCCGGACTGATGGCGGGGGACCGCAAGGAGCAGCAGGTCGAACGCGGCACCGTCGGGGGCGTTGCGGTACGGGCCGGCGTAGGTGTAGCCGAGGCTCGGTATAGGCGCTGGCTGTCAGCGTTGCCTGGCATGGCGAGCAGGCTGATGTAGCGGGGGGCGAGGGCGTCGACCAGGGCCTGGTGCAGGCGTGAGCCGATGCCGCGGCCCTGCCAGCCGGGCCGCACGGCCAGTTCGCACAGGCCGACCAGATTGTCGGTGGTGCGTACGGCCTCGGGGAGATCGGGCAGCAGCTCGGGGCCGAACCAGTACGCCGGCTCGCACCCGAACCCGTAGACGAAGCCGACCGGATCCCCGGCGGCGAAGGCGAGGACCAGGGCGAAGCCCTCATGGCGGGTGTGGGTGGTCAACTGCTGCCGCAGGGCTTCGGGGCTGAGGCTGGCTGCGGCGACGTCGGGGTGGTCGGCGTGAGCGTCGGCCCATATCTCGACCAAGGTGTCCAGTAGGGCCGGGACGTCACCAGGGCCGTAACGGTGCAGGACGGCAGGGGAGTGGTCGTCGTCCATGGACTCCTCCAGGTAGTCCGGTGCGGGCGCCCGCAGAGGCGAGGATGCTCTCCCTGGCTGCGCAGCGGGCGCTGGCAAGCAAGCCGACGCCGGCGTCCAGGCGGCCTGGACCGCAGCCCGATGGTCTCACAGCCTTCCGCTACACAGTGTTGACGGACGGTCACGTTCGGGGTCATGGTCGTGGAACGTTGTGCAACCGACTTGGTGAAGGAGGATCCCATGGCGCTACGGTTCGTTGCGATCGACCCAGAGACGCAGAACGGCGGCTCGCCGACGGTGTGGGTGGACGAGGACGTGAGGGAGATCGTCATCCAGGGCTGGAGTGCCGGGCCTGAGCTGCGCGAGCGCATCACCGCGACGCTGGCCCCGGGGCAGGAGGTGATCCGCATCGCGGCGCGGCTGACCCCGATGCTGCGCCGGGCGTGCGAGGAAGCGGAGCGGCTCGGAGCGGGTGCCGAGGCGCAGGACAGCGGCTTGCTGCCGGTGTGGGTCGACGCGCAGGCGCGGGAGATCGTCATCCAGGGCTGGGCCGCAGGGGAGGAACTGCGCGAGCGGGTCACCGCGACGCCGGCCCCGAACCACCAGGCGGGCATCCCGGACGGCGAGGACGTCGTCCGTCTCCCCGCGCGACTGGTCCCGATGTTGAGGAAGGCGTGCGATGAAGCAGATCGACTGGGCTGAGCTGATCGGCTCCGCCCGGGTGTCGGCCGTGCACATGGAGATGCGCGACAGCTACGCCGTCAAGCAGGAGGCGGAGGAGTTCGAGCGCTGGCGCTCCACCGGCATCGCCGTGACCGACCTGGACTCCCCGGGCTGGGCGGACTGGTCCCGGATCATCCGCGACGCGGTGTCCGCCGGCGTCGTGGTGCGCCGCACCCGCATCGTCTCCGAGCCGATCACCGAGTACGCCCGCTGGCTGCACGCCACCACCGGCGGCAACCTCGCCTCCGGCGAGCTCGTGCGCTGGCTGCCCCGCGCCAAGGCGTCAGACCTGGCGCTACCCGGAAACGACTTCTGGGTCATCGACGACCACACCGTGCTGTTCAACCACTTCACCGGCGACGGCGACTGGGCCGAGGAACCCTTCGAGCTGCGCCACGACCCGGCCGCCATCAAGCTCTGCGCCACCGCGTTCGACTCAGCGTGGGAACGCGCCGTCGACCACGCCGACTACCAGCCCTGACCGGACCGCGACGCGACCTTGGCACGCTCATCCTCCTCATCCGCGCAGCAGGCCCGCGAACGCCTGGCGAAGCGACTGGGCGAACTACGGCGGCAGGCCGGCATCAACGGCCGCGAGCTGTCGCGCCGCTGCTCCTGGTCACCCGCGAAGACCTCCCGGCTGGAGAGCGCGACCACCGCGCCCTCCGACGCGGACATCTGGGCCTGGTGCCGGGCGTGCGGGGTCCCGGACCAGGTGGCGGACCTGATCGCGGCCGTCCGACAGGCCGACGACCTGTACATGGAGTGGCGGCGCGGGCAGCGGCTGGGGATGCTCCGCACCCAGGAGAACATCCTGGAGCTGCATGACCGCACCCGCGTCCAACGCGTCTACACCGGCAGTGGCATCGCCGGGTTCTTCCAGACCACCGCCTACGCCACCGCGACCATGAAGGCGTTCACCCGCTTCCAGGGCACCCCGGACGACGTGGACCAGGCCGTTGCCTCACGCCGACGCCGGGAGCAGGCCCTGCACCAGGGTGACCACCGCTTTGTCGTGCTGACCGAGGAATCCGCGCTGCGGCACCGCATCGGCTCCGCCGAGGTCCTGAGTGAGCAGCTGGAGCACCTGCTCACTGTCATGCAACTGCCCTCGGTGGCGCTGGGCGTCATCCCTTTCACTGCGGACCGGCCGAACATGTGGCTGGTGGAGCCGTTCTACATCTACGACCGTGACCGTGTCATCGTCGAGACCCTGTCCGCGCTGATCACCATCACCGCCCCCGGCGAGATCGACCTCTACGAGCGGGCGTTCGTGGAACTGGGCCGCATGGCCGTCTACGGCCAGGCCGCCCGCGACCGGATCAACGAGGCTCTGGACGCCCTGCGCTGAACTCGCGTGCAACACCGTGAAACTTTCTCGCGGATCGGGCTCGGGCAGGAGGACCGTGACGAAGTGTCACCACAGGTCTCGGACCTGGGGTGCCCGACACGTTCGCTGCGAGTGGAGCCAGCCCATGTCCGACCCAGCAGAGCAGCTGCCACCGTCCGACCCGGCAGAGCAGCTGCCGTTCCGGATTGCGTTCGATGCCGACAGCGGCCAGGTGGTGCTGTGGGTGACCCTCGAGCAGCGCCGGGGCCAGAGTATCCGCAGGATTGAGGTGCCCTCGCTGGAGGCGCTGACCCTGGCGGTGGCCGAGCACCTGCGGGAGAGCCGGGTCCACCGGCTGCTGGCGGAGAGCCTGGTGCAGGCAGCCGTTGACCACCTGGGCGCTGATCCGGTGCGCCTCTACGCTGCCGCCGCGCAGCTTCAGAGCCCGGCCAGCACGATCCCGCTGGGCGCCATGCTGAGCGCGGCGGCCAGCGCGTGAGCCCCGCTCCGGAGAGGAACCGCAATGTGAGCAGCCGGCCTGACGCTGCCGACGGCGATCCGCATATCGCTGCGGCCAGGCAGGGCGGCCGGGCTCGGCCGCTTCCTGCGCGCACCGCGCCGGTCCACAAGCCGGTGCGGGTGCAGGGCTCCGCGAGTATGGGCCAGGACCTGGTCCGCGCGATCAGCGGTGCAGCGGCGGCGGTGGATTACGTGGACGCCGCCGGCAGCAGCCCGGCGGTGGATTTCTCGATCGTGGCCCGGGCCACCACCGTGTGCGTCGGTGACACCGAGGCCGACGCTATCCAGGCGGCTGCCGACGTGGCGCGCGAGCTGGCCCAGCGGCGGATCAGGATCACGGACCTGACGTGGGCCAGGATCCCGGGGCCGGTCGAGGAGGAGTGGCAGTGGAGCCTCACCCTCACACTGGCCACACGCGACCCGGGCACCGGCGAGTACCCCGGCGAGGTCCACCACGGCGACCGGCCTCCGGCGGCGACCTGACGCCGCCCGGCCCAGATCGGTCGCGGTAAGCGCCCGGGGCCGGGGCCAGCCCGTTGGGGCGGCGGGTTGCGCCACGATCGGCTGACCTTGTGCGCGCGCCTCACCACCGGCACTGGAGCCGCGCTTCTATGCTCGCCGCGTGCCACAGCCACAGACCCGGTCCGGTATCGCTGCCTGCGCGATCTGCCGCAAGCAGCTCACCCGCGGGAAGCGCACCGCCAAGTCCAAGTCCGGCCTGCTCTGCCACCCGTGGTGCCTGGAGAAGGCCACCAAGGCCGGGAAGGGCAGCACCGCCAAGGCCGCGCCGAAGCCGACCATCAGCAGCGACGACTCCTGGGGACCGCCGCCGCCGCGGACCCCGGTTCGCCGCGCACTGCCGACGTCGCCGTTCGCGAAGCAGCAGAGCGAAGAACTCCCGCAGTGCCCGCTGTGCGGGCTGCCACGCAAACCGGCTGACCCGCTGGCGGAGACCGCTGACGGCTGGGCCCATCTGGCGTGCGTCGACGCCGACGCCGAGCCCTACAGCGGGCCTGGCGCGAAAACGTTCGCGAAGAACAAAGAGCGCGTCGAGTCGGGGAAGACGTTCGCCGGCCGGAAGCCCTCGGGCTACCGAGTGGGGACGTCGCCCTCGTCGGTCCGCGAAGCTCGCCACTGACGGCCCTGGCCCTCGCCGGGCCGCGTGCGATCCGTGGGCAGGACGCCGCCGCCCCTGCCCACGCACCGGCGAGTGCGCCGCCTTCCCGGTCGGCTCGGGAGGGCACCGCTGTCTTCGTCTACCGGGTCGTCTTCGTGTCGCTGCGGGCAGCGGCGAGTTCCTTCTGCGCCTTCAGCCTGCGCCGCGCCAGTTCAGTGGCCAGGGCCCGCATGGGCGGGGCGAAGCCGTCGAAGACGTCCGGGTCCTCTGTGGGATTGCCGTGCAGGGCGGCGAGGAAGCACTCGGTCATGTCGAAGGCGACGTCCCTGTCCGCTGAGGCATCGCTGTCTTTGATCACTTCTCGACCGCGTACCAGATGGCGAGGTCGCCATCCGGCGGGGTGGGTCCGCCGGTCAGGCCGGCGTGGTGCTCGCGGGCGTCGTCGGACAGGAAGGCCAGGGCTTCGGCCTCGGTGTCGGTCTGGAGGAAGCGCTGCAGGAGCTGGTTGTCGGCTCCCCTGGCCTGGAGGTCGACGGCGAGGGTGCCCAGGAGAAGGTTCAGCCGCCGCGCCGCGTCGGACAGGTTATACAGGGTGATGCGCTCCCATTCCGCACGGTCTGCCTTCGAGCACGGGCCATCGCCCTTGACGTGCTCCAGGATCCGGGTCTCGTTCATCGCACGGTCCAGGTAGCGGGACACCTTCCAGCAGTGCGCTCGCACCAGGTCACGTAGCGCGGGACGAAGGTGGTCGACTGCGGGCCGGGCCGCCACAGCACCGCCCTCGGGAGCAGCAGCTTGTTCGGCGGCGACCGCGAGAAGGGCCGCCTGGTAGTTCACGCCTGTCTCGCGCATCAGCTGGCGGGCGGCGTTCCGGCGCGCCTGGTTGTCTGACACAGCTCTACTCCTTCGGCAGCGGGCCCCGTGAGCCAGTGCTGCGCAGGAAGGCGAGAACGACTGACCGCGAAGATCGACAACGCGGAGCGCTTTCGGGCCGTTATCGCTCGTCGGTCACGGGCCGCCAAGCTCAGCCTGGGACGTCGATCGAGACGACCCCCCTGTACAACGACAGCACACCAACGGAGTTACCCGGACGCACTGGCACAGCCGTCATCGGCAAATCGACTGGTCTGATTCGGCGGCGCGCGGGACCATGACGCTCATGAAGGTTCAGCGGGCGGCAGAATTCGCCAGGTGCGCGGTGGCGCTGTCCCTGGCACTGAAGGAGACGGCCACAAGCGCGGACCCGTTCGGTACGCCGCCCGCGCCCAGCGCCGAGGACACCCTCAGCCCCTCCCTGGCCGGCGGCGAGGCAATCTTCGACCAGGGGCTGTCGAACGGTCTGGCAGCCATCGTGGCCCACGAGTGGCCGGGCGAAGAGGCCAACGCGAAGGGCCGTGTGCTGTCGGCCAGCGGACTCCTGAGCGTGATCGAGAAGCACGTGACGGCCGACAGCAACAGCGTCCTGGTCATTCCGGACCCTGACGCGGGCAGCCGGGCGCAGCACACGGATACCGACTCCATCTTTCAGCGGATGGGGCTGCCTGATCTGGACACGCGGATCGACGTGCGGGCACTCCTGGACGGGCTGGCCGCCAGCCAGCCGGTCCGGCATGGGAGCGGGACCGGGGGCCTGCGGCGCAGGCACGTCGACGCGCTGCTGGCCCTGGACGACCACACGAGCCTGCGGGCCGTGGGGGAGCAGCACGCGGAACGGATCTGGGAGACCTCCCTGGAGGAGGACCGGCACTCCGCAGCGCGTGCCGTCGCGCTCCTCGCATTGATCGGCGACGACGAAGCCGAGCGGCTCGCCAAGGCGGTGGACAACCCCAACGCCTACCACCCCAAGCACAACCCGGATGGTCACGACCTCGACACCTGCCCGGTCTGCGGCTACGAGACGTTCTGTGTCCAGGGCCACGACACCTGGGGGCGGGTCGGCGTCGGGCAGTGCCTGGTCTGCCATTACATCCGCGACTCCGTCACGGCGGACAGCGAGGGCTTCAGCGAACACCTCGCCTGGATCGACGGCAAGAACTGAACCGAAGACCGACAGGCCTGCCACCGATCGCTCCAGGGCTCCCGCCAGCGCAAACCCCTGGTGCTGTGTCAGAGCACAGGAGCACCATGGGTCCCGTGGACCTTGAACCCGCCGCTCGGCCCAGGGTGTCGCCGCGCCGCGTCCCGCGCATCCAACCGGCGCTGCGCCCGCTGGCCGTGCCGATCCCGGCGCTGGTTGCCGTGGCGGACAGCTGCGCCCTGGTGGTGGAAGCCTGCTACACCCTCAAGCACGGCAAGCAGCAGGACCTGATCTCCGCGCTGGCGGTCACCGGCCGCGCGAACACGTTCATCGCCGGGCACGTCCCGGGTGAACTGGTGGAGCACCTGCCCCGGCTCGCGGCCCACTACCAGGTCCCCGTCGACCAGGCCCTGCGGCTGCTCGCCGGCGGCATCCTGCCCGCGACCCGCGCGGTCGACCTGGAGATCCGCGACCACTTGGCCCCGCGCACCCGGCACCTGCTGCGCGACGATCCCGAGCTGGCCAAGCGGCACCGGGGCGACCCGGACGACGCGCCGACCATGGCGCTGGCCGAACTGCACGCGACGGGCCGCTGCCGCGCGGCGCGGCGCTCGTCGGCGCGCCGCTGCGCAGAAAGGGCAGGGCGTGCCGGACGAGGAGCAGGTACGGCGCCGTGCTGCGGCTGCGGTGGCGTTGAGCGCCTCTCAGCTGGAGGGGCAGCGTGAGGCGCGCGGTTCGCGGGGCGGTCCCACTTGTTCGGCCGGGCTCCCCAGCCTGGGCCGCCGCTGACGCGTCGGGGCTCGCCCCACTGCAGGGCAGCGGTGGGGCACGAGCACCACAGATGTGTGGCCAGCAGCAGTGGCGGCCGCTTCGCTGGCCGCCGGGACCAGCCGTCCTTGACCGTGGCGGCGGACCCGCTCTATGCACAATCGACGTGCGGTCGGGCGAACTCCAACGAAGCGCTGACGGCCGTGGTCGCCGACTGCGCGACGGCCATGACCCGCTACTGGGCGGAGCAACCCGGAACCGGCCCCTCCTCGGGGGCTTTGGGCCATCCGTCAAGCACTGCGCCGACTGCATCGTTTTCATACGTACTGTCTTGGGCGTGCCGCTAAGCGGGGTGCACGGGGTGCCCCGCGGCTCACGGCACGGGAGTGTCACATGCGCATGCGTAATCTCGCCGTCGCAGCGGCTGTCCTGACCCTCGCAGCGGCCGGTGCCCCGGGCGCCTGGGCTGTTCCGGGTCCGGGCGGCGCCGGGAACCAGCCGCTCGCCTCCAGGCCCGTGCTCGGTGCCGCACCCGGCGCGTCCAGGGTGACGGTCGACGCGGTCAAGCCGCACACGGTGATCGGCTGCGGTCTGGGTGTCGAGGCGCCGTACCACGTCTCCGGGACGAAGTACCTGTACGCCACCGCCGGGACGGGCGACTGCACCAGTCCGCCGCCCACCTTGTGTGAGGTCACCGTCGACATCCAGTACTACGACCCCAACCAGCTGGGGGGCGTGTGGATCAACGGCAACGAGAGCACTAGCGGCCAGAAGCCGTGCGTGGGACTGACCGCGACGACCCGCTACAACTGCATCGAGGTGGAGAAGCGCCTATGGCGGACCTACGCGACCCTGGAGGTCGAGGGAGCCGCCTACACGGTCAACTACTCCCTGTACCAGGACCAGTGGTGCTAGGGCGGCCCGCCTCGCTGTCGACCCAGGCGTAGGTCAGCGGTACTCGGCGCTCTGCGCTCCACTGGTCCTGGGCGTCGGCCCAAAACGGGTCGGTGACCTCGCGGTCAGTGGCGAGCAGGGCGTCGGGGTCCGCCGGCTCGGCGGAGGCGATGACGAACATCGTCCCGCTGGGGTCCGCCAGCTCCACCCAGCCGCACCCCCAGCCGTTGTGGTACTTCCCCAAGACCGTGGCCCCCAGAGCCACCACCCGGGCAGTCTCGGCCGGCACCGTGCTGTCGCTGCTGGGAATGAACGTCGGATACGGAGGACGGTTGCGCCCGTCGCGCGCACCCGCCTGGTCGGGCCGGATCACACCGTCCCCCGGGGTGCCCCAGGGCACCGGCCCAGAACCGGAATAGATCCGCGGGCACGTCCGCCGCGTTGATGCTCAGATGCTCGAACCGCAGGCTCATGCAGCCAGCGTAGAACGCGGGCCAGGCCCGAACAGGGCACTCACCGGACACAGCACCGTCCCGGTGCACGACCACTGGATTCCTACAGACGGAGCGGTACCCGACCCGGTGCACCACTGCCCCGCGGCGCGCCGCGGGGCAGCAACGGGCCCCAGCTGCTCACCTCGACCGCTCCGCCGGCCTGGCGTGCACCGGGGCATCCTCGCGCGGGCAGTAGTGCCAGCCGCCGCCGAGCCCGTCGACGGCGCTGCCCCACTCAAGGGCGTGCCGCAGGCCGTCGATCCACTGCTCGGTGGGCGGGGCCTGGCCCTCGCTGAGGTCCAGGAGGAAGGTCTCACCCTCGTGAGGGCCGGAGCAGATGCCGATGCGGGTCACCATGCCGAGGTAACGCCGGGCACCGCCTGGTGGTCACGTCCGCAGACGATGCAGAACGCGGCGAGCTGTGGGCGACCGTCCTGCCGGGGTCGCGATCCGGATGCGCGGCCGCTGCCTCAGCTTGCGGGCGGTGTGAGGTCCAGGACCCGTACGCGGTCGTCGGTCCAGCGGCCGGGATCGGTGGTGGCGACGACCGCGCCGTCGGGCCGGTCGGGGCCGGGCTGGGCGGTGTAGCGGCAGTGGGCCTGCGCCCAGGTGCTGTCCTCCGCCAGTGCGAGGGCTGCGGGCGGGTCGAGGTCGACCACGGTCAGTGCGGGCAGGGCGGCAAGGTGGTTCGCGGTGCCGGGGCGGGTCCGGTCGGCCTCGACCAGGGCGCAGGTCGGCGCGTACAGGTACCAGCCGGGCTCCGCGTGCGCGCGGTGGATGAGCCGTGAGGCCAGGATGTTGCCGCGGCTGGCGGCGACCATGGCGGTCTCGTCCAGGACCACGTGGATGTCAGTGCTTACGCGGCGGACCGGCCCAGGCGGCCGTCGAGCTCGGCATCCAGCGCCTGCTGCTCGGCGGTGGTGGGGGAGTAGCCGTTCCACTGCTGGAGGGCGGCGCGTGCGGCCTCGGCGCGTTGGGCGCGTTCGGCGGGGGTCAGGACGGTGTCGGCCAGGCGGGCGAGGTAGGCGCGCAGGGACAGGCCCTCGCTCTCAGCGACCTCGGCGAGGCGGTCGCGGGCCTCGGCGGGGATACGGACGTTGGCGTCGGTCACAGGAGTCTCCTTCCGAAGCCCTCACCTTACGGGTACGGGTACGTACCCGTATGCGCTCGGGGACCAGGACCGCGTGCGAGTAGCCGATGTGCGCCCCTCCCATGCTTCCTTTGTCAGTTACTTGTCTCTTGAAGAAACTAGTAGTGTTAGATGGTCGGCATGGCAATCCAACCGTGCCCGTGCGGGCTCTTGCCGCCGGGTGAGCGTGCGCCGGCGGAGCTGGACCAGGCTTTGATCGTCAACCTCGGAGCTTCCTTCGCCGGTCTGCCGCCCGACGCCGGGCCGGAGCGCGACGCAGCGCTCGCCTTCGCGACAGGTGGATCCTGGACGCCGTTCCATGCGCGGAGCCAGCGGGAGACCGTGTTCGACCCGAGCAGGGTGGGGGCGCTCGTCGGGGCGTACCGGGGGTCACCGTCAAAGTCGCCGACGTGACACCGCACCCGGACTGCGGACACCGCTGGCACTGGGACGCCGCCGCGCCGCGCCGCATCCGCTTCCACACACCCGTCGAATCCTCTGTCCGCTTCCGCCACCTCGAGGGAACCCGTTGCGTTCGGCAGTGGAAACAGGGAGAGATGGTAGCCACCAAAGTCGCCCCGATCGAGGAACTGGGTACGGGGGACACACCGTTCACCGACACCAAGGACGGGCAGTACCGAGCCGTGCTCGGCGAGACTGTCGTGACAGCGGCCCCCGGGGGAGCGGTGCAGGTCTCGGTTCCGGCGGGCACGCCCGTCACGGTGCTCACCCGGCCGACGGCGCCGTCCACGGCCCGGCTGGAGGGCGGTACGGGATCCGGGAAGACACACGCCATGCTCGCGCTCTTCGCCCAGGCCGGTCCACTGCCCGGTGTGGAGGGGAGCGAGCACGAGCGCATCCGGCAGGCGGTGAGCACTGTCCTCGACAGCGTCGCGTTCCTGGCCTCGGCGCCGCGCGTCCAGCCCGATCACACTGTCGAGGAGGCGGGCGTACCTGCTTTCCCCGGGCAGGTGTTGGCCACCGGCCTGGAGGAACGCCTGCGCAGGCTCCTCACCGACCCGACCACGGTCGACGCCGTGACCGAGCACCTGGAGAGGGCAGCATCATGAGCCGACCCCGCGGGGAGACCAGCGGCCCCGAACCGGAACCAGAACCCTTCCTCTCCTTGCACGTTCGCGGCATCCTGCGGATCACCGTCGAACGGGTACCCGCACGCCTGCTAGGGGTACTGACTGCCATGGGATCGGCTGCGGCAGCCTGGTGGATCCACCGGTGAACAGCGCCGGCCCGCACCGGCGGCTCGTACCGGCGGGCCCGCGGGGCGGTCGTATCCAGGACACGGCGAGGGCGCGGCGGTGAACCAGGGCATGCCGCCGGCTTTCGCGCTGACGGTAGAGCAGCACGAGGCTGTGCTGGCCGAGCGGATCCTGCCGGTCGTGCTGCACGGCGCCGTGCCGCAGAGCAGCCGGTCGCGGTCGTGGTGATCGGGCGACCGGCGCGGGCAAGAGCACCCGGGCCGCCGTCCTGAAGCCGGCGCTGGACCGCCGCGGTGGGGCGGCGTGGGTGGCCAGTGACCAGTACAAGCCGTTGCACCCGGCCTATCGGGTGCTGCTGGGAGCGGGACGACCGGGATGTGCGGGCCGTGGTGCGCCGGGCCGTGCGGCGCTGGCAGCGGGATGTCGAGGACGAGGTCCGGCGGCGGCGCTGTGATGTGGTGGTCGAGAGCGGCGCGGTCGACCTGGACGATTTCCGGCGGGATGCGGTCGCGTACCGGGAGGCGGGTTTCCGGTTGGAGCTGCTGGTGGTCGCGGCCGGGGAGCCCTGGAGCCAGCTGGGGACACTGGAGTGGTGCTTGGCACAGGGCCGGCTGGTGGGGTGGCGCGGGCACGACGACAGTGCGGACGCGCTGATGGCCGCCCTGGTCGTCATCAAGGACGAGCGGCTGGTCGACCAGGTCACCGTGGTCGACCGGGACGACCAGCCGCTGTAGCACGTCACTGGAGGCTGTCCTGGGCGCCAGCGCTCAGGACAGCTCGGCTACGGATTGGAGGGCGGCAGGGGATGAAACGCCGGTGAGGTCTGTGGGTACTCCTGCACTAGACGCTCCACCGCCAGTCGGAACCACGATCGAGCGGTTGCGACCTCATCCAGTACCACTGCGATCTCTGTAACGGAAGGCGCCCACGCACCGGTGCGCTCGCCGGTCATCAGCGCGTGGTAGATCACGTCCGACGCGTTCCGTAAGGACCGAAGAATATCGTTGGGGTCTCCGTGCCAGCGATCCGCCATCCGCAGCCTCGCTATGTCGTAGCAGAAGCCAGTGGCCTCCTCAGCGAGTCGCCGCTGCTCAGCATGGAACGCCAGTATGTCTATCTGCTCACCAGCTGAGGCTCTGTTGACCGTCTGGACCAAAAAGTCGAACCACAGGCGCGTGGTCACGCGCGCAGCCGACAGGCTCACAATCCTCGCGCTTGCTTCCTCTTGGGCGCGCTCAACTGCCGAGGCAAGCCGTTCCGCGGCACGCTCTGCCTCCAGCTCGCGCGCTTCCCGCCTTCTCAAGAGGAGAGGGCCGTAGACACCTGCAGCCCCGCCGATCAAGGCTCCGCCTATTGCCCCGATCAATCCCATCAGAGCGCCACTGTCCGCCATGGCCATGGCCATGCCCAATCGGCGGCGCATCCAACCCAGTCCAAGCCGACGCCGGGGGTCTTACACCCCTCCTCGTAATGCGTTGTCGAGAGGCCGATATCCCCAGGCATCTTTCGGTGTTGATCCAGTCACGTCCGCTGCAGGGCCGACCCAGAACCCGCTGCTGAGCAATCGATACGGCCTGGACGGACCCGGACACCATCTTCCGTGACCAGTGGGAGAAGATCCGAAGGTACACGCACGGACCGGCGCCCGCCGTACAGTGACCGAAAAGCCAGACCGGCACGGGGGAGAGGATGACCGCGGTGGGGACGACGAAGAAGACTGCCTTCCGGCTGCTGCAGGCCCGCGACGCCAACGGAAGGACGGTCTCGGCCCGGGAGATCGGCTTGGTCCCCGAGCCGTTCACCCGGCCCCTGTACTGCCCGCACTGCACGCACGAGGTCCACAGCACGCAGGCGTACCCGAAGACCTCCCCGCGGGGGAAGGCGTTCACCGTATCCGCGCACTTCGCCCTGGCACGTGAGAAGGACGGCACACCGGCCGAGCACGACCCTGCCTGCCCGCTGCGCGCCAGCCACAGCGTCACCACGATCGCCCGCCGCTCCCACGGCCTGGCTGAACTGCGGGGCGGCGGACTGCAGCTGCGCCTGGTGCTGCCGAACACTACCGACCCCTCGGCGCCGGCGGCGCCCGCGCCCGGAGCACCGGTGGTCCCGCCGCCCGGCGACCCGCTCCAGCACCGGATCCGCACGGTCGACCCGGCCCTGCCGCCCGCGCTCACCAGTGCGGCCCGCATCGCCCAGCTCCTCGCGCTCTACGGCCACGCCCCCGAGACCGTTGCCTGCTTCAGCGTCAAGCACCCCGGGGTGCGCACCCCGGTGCCCTGGACGCAGTTCTGCTTCGGCCCCGACCCGGACTCCCTGGGACGCCTGCACCAGGTGCTGCGCACGGCTGCCGCCCGCTACCCGGTCGCCGTGCACGGTGAGGTGCTCGGCCAGGGCGTGAGCGGCAAGGGCATCCACTGGCGCCGGATCGCGACCGCCGTGCCCACCGCGGTGACCGACGGGCGTCCGGACGCCGAGGTGTACCTGCGCAGCGAGCAGGCCGCCCTCCTGGACCCGCTCACCGTCGGCACCCATGTCCTGGCGCTGGGCGCGCCGGACGCCCCGTGGGGGATCTGGACCCCGGACAAGACGACCCTGGGCCCGCAACTGGTGCTGTGGCCGCGCGCCCACTGGCAGATCGCCTACTGGAGCGTCGACGACAAGGGCTTGCCCAGCGCCCCGGCCAGCCCCGCTCCGCTCCCAGCGCCCGCAGCGCCCTGGCGCCCCGCGCCGGTGGAGCCAGCACGCCCCGCCCCGGCCCGTCGACCGACTGGTTTCCGGCCGACGGTGCAGACGCCGGCGCAGCAGTCGGCGCCGTCGGCCGAGGTGCTCGCGGCCATCCCCGAACTGGCCGGGAAGTCGATCCCGCCGATGCCGACGCACCAACCGCTGGTCCCCCGCCCGACCTTGGAGCGCCTTAGCAGGGAGGGTGGTCGTCCAGCTGTTCGCCTGCCCGGGACGCACCCGTGCCAGTACCCCCAGGGGAGGCGAGGGTTGACGTGCGGCGGTGAGCGATGCGGCGGACATCCGGGTGCCGGATGCAGCAGATGGTGCCGGTCCACCACGAGAGGGGCGAGCGGATGACGGTCACGGTCATGGATGTGCTGCGCGAACGGCAGGCCGAGGCGGCTGCGGGGCCGGCGGCCTACCGGCAGGCGTGGGAGAGGGCGGTGGGATTGGTGGAGCCGCGCTGGTCCGACCGGAACATGACCCTGGACGGGCCGATCCTGGTCGACGGGGCCGGGGCCCTCCCTGGCCATCGCCCTGTACCTGGTTGCGATGGAGCAACGGGTACCGCCCGCGGCCGTCTCCCGCGACGAGGTCGAATTGCTGCTGGTCCGCTCACCCGCCTTCCCGTGGGACGTGGACATCGCCTCCCGCTGGGACGACTGGCTCCGCTCCCTCGGCCACGACCCGGAGACCACAGGGAGCGACCCCGTGGCGGAGCACTGGGCTGCCCTGCGGGCGCACCGGGACTCCGACAACGGCGAGTCCGGCGACCCCGAGCACACGGCCATGGAGCGCTGGGGATATGGGTTCCTCGACGGCATCGAGTACGTCCTGTCACGCCACATGGCCCTCGACTTCTAACGGCCGCGCCCACTCCTTTCCGGGCCGGCGCGATGGACAGCTACGGTGTCGTCCATGACCCTGGGGGAAATGGACAACGATCCGCTGACCAGGTGGCAGGCGTGCTGGGACTGCGCCGACCTGGTCCTGGAGGAGCGGGTGCGCAACGTCCCCGCCCACGGGCTGACCACGGAGCAGGAGATCACCTGGACCGGTGCTGACCGCGGCCTCGTCCGGGGTGCTGCTCACCGCCGCGTTCCACGAGCGCCTGGACGCCCCCGGTGAACAAGGCGCAACCGGCACGCTGCGTCGGCGCCCGCACCGGGCACTGGAGGGCACTCCCGTTGTCGCCGGGTTCGGCGCCTCGGAGCGCCGGGTGCTGCTGGAGGCCGCGAGCGGTGGTCCGGACGGCTGGCTGCTGTGGAACCGGGTCCTGGCCGCCGCAGCCCAGGCACTGGAGGACGTGGTCCGCTGGACCCGCCCGCGCGCCGCCGACCCGGCCCAGGGAGTGGTCGTGCGGGACCTCTTGGCGGCCGACCAGCGCCGCTGGGCTTTCGCTGCTCTGGAGTCGGTGCTGGGCACTGAGGACGACTGATGGACGCCGTGCTGGCGCGGATGTTCAGCGGAGATCTGCCCGACGTTCCGCTGCCCTCCCGCCTGGGTCAGTACCCGCACGGAGCCCTACCGCGAGGGGCTGCGGGTCCACCTGCTCGTGGACGACCCCGACCACCTGGGACGCTGAGCCGGGCCGCGAGCTGCCCCGGCTCTTCGTGGCGCCCGCCGCCGACCGGTGGCCCACGGTGCGCGTGCTCGGCCGGGCGGGTAGGTCGAGGGGTCGCGCTTCACCTTGCCGGGTTGCTCTGTTGCGTGGGGCCCCGGCTGGTGCTGTTCCATGGGGTGGGGGAGATGTGGGCGAGGGAGTTGAGGAGGTCGTCGGTGTCGTGGGGTGGAAGGTGCTGCTCCAGGAGCCGGGCGGCTTCCTGGAGGATGTCCTCGGTGGTCACGGGACGGTGCCTTCCGGGGGGTTTGCCGGGGTTGAGTGTGCGGTCCAGGTAGCGCATGCCCTGCCAGGTCTGGTTCTTGGCGACGTCGGGGTTGAGTCCGAGGAGGGCGGCCACTGATTCGTAGGGCAGCAGGACGAGGTGGCGCAGCCGGACGCATTGGGCTTGTTGGGGAAGCGGGCTTCGAGGTCGGCCAGGGCGGACTCGATGGGCGAGGGCGGGTGGTCGCGTGGTGGTAGGAAGGCGCCGACGGTGTCGGTCAGGATGGTGAAGGCGGTGGCTGCGGGGGCCTGGGCCAGGATTGTGGTCCAGTCCTGCTGGATGCGCAGTGCGGTTTCCATGACGGCGTTCTGGGCAGCGTCGGGGTGCCACAGGCGCATGGTGGCGTAGCGCAGGAAGGGCTGGTGCCAGCGGTGGAAGAAGGCGTCGAACGCGAGGGGAACGGCGCGGCAGCGGCGGGGCAGTGGTGTGCGGTTGATGGGGGAGTGGCGTGGCACGGGTGCCTCCGGGAGTAGCGGTCAGAGGTGGTCGTCACAGGTGTGGGACGGGCGGGTCGGTGTGCAGTGGGTGGGGGTGGGCGCAGGGGTGCTGGCGGGCGTGTTCCCACAGGGGGCGGATGTCCTCGGGGCGGCCGCGCAGGGCGTCGACGATGGCGTTGACGACTGGCCAGTCGGGGGTGTTGCCGTAGAGCAGGGCGGTGACGTCCTCGGGTACCACCGTCTGCGGGGACATGGCGCACACCCGTGCGGGGGAGGGGCGCTGTGCGGCCAGGTGCAGGCCTCGGACGGTGGCCTGCAGTTCGGCGGCGGCGGCGTCGGTCAGCAGGCGCGGGCGCATTCCGCGGGCTGCCTCCCACAGTGGGCGGATCTCGGCGGGGTCGCCTCCACAGGAGGTGGTGAGCTGTTCGGCCATGTTCCAGGTGGGCAGCCGTTCGCCGGTCAGGAGACGGGAGATGTAGGAGGAGGAGACGCCGGTCTCCTGGGCCAGGGTCTTGACTGCTTTGCCGCTGGTCTGGTGCAGGTGTGACAGGGCGCTGCTTAAGTGGTCGGTCGCGGGACCGGGCGCGGGTGGGCCGGGGGGGCCTCGTGTGCCGGGTCGTCGGTGGGACGGGTGCGCTGCTCGAACAGGGGGGTCGAAGAGCGGCGCGAGACCAGGCGGCGCTGGCGCTGGGCCAGCCGGCGCACGGCCCGCTCGGTGGACCAGGTCCGGCTCGCGGTCGCGGTGCTGACGTCCAGGGTCTTGGCGATGATGCCCCAGTGGACGGTGTGCTTGGACCGGGCCTGCTGCACCGCCACGACGGTCAGGTCGTCCAGGTCCTCGCGGACGGAGGCCAGCTGCCGCAGGACGGCCAGCGGCGCCAGGTCCGGGTCGCTGGCTGTGGCCCGTTCCGTCAGCCGGTAGAGACGATTGGCCTGCTCGACGAGCTCATTGGCCAGGTTTCGTAACGGAGCGTCATAGCGCTCCGGCTGGGTGGGAGCTGCGGCCGGGGTGCTGCTTCTGAGCTCACGGGTCCGTTTGCGGTGCGCGGCCGAGCGGCAGGCGCTGGAGCAGAACCGGGCGGGGCGGCCTGGGCTGGCGGCCCGCGGGGGCATGGGGTTCTTGCAGGTCTCGCACGTCTCTGGAGTTGACATGGGCATCCTTACGCTCCCGGCGTGGACGCGGGCTTTCGTTGCGCCCTGCCGCTACTAAGATCTCGTTCGTTGACGAAATGCAGGCGAGGCCACGAGCCCTGCCGCGGGGTCGGCACCGCGCAGGCCGCGGTGCCGACCTGATCGATTTTCAGCGTGCTCGACTGCGGGAGAATCGCAGGTGAGAACGGTTGGCGGCGGCAATGGC
Organism: Streptacidiphilus sp. 4-A2; assembly: GCA_014284505.1. Taxonomy (GTDB): domain Bacteria; phylum Actinomycetota; class Actinomycetes; order Streptomycetales; family Streptomycetaceae; genus Streptacidiphilus. Next base: position 83,533 of record JAAFYY010000003.1, read on the forward strand.
CGGGAGCAGGGCAGCGGTTGCCACTGTGGCACCGTCACCGGAGCGGATCAGTACGATCGGCAGGACGAGCAAGGCAAGGAAGCTGCCGAAGCGGACGGTGACGCTCAGGTCACGGCAGACTTCGGCCCCGGGGGTTTGCACCAGGTCCGTACTGGTGATGTTACGGTCGGTGCACTCGCCGTCCGGCAGTGCTTGACGCCGTGCGGTACTGCGGTCAGGGGGCATGACGCATCCTTGATTGTAGGTTCGACGGAATCGCGGCGGGGTCCCGGTGAATGGCTGATGACCGATCTGGGACTCCCCCGTGACCGTGGACATTACAGGGGGCGGCGCGTGCCATACCGCTTATACGGAACGTAATCGTAAGATTGTCTCTCCCCGCGAGCGGAACCGGGTTTGAGGGTCATTCACCCACTCACTCTGATAGACCTGGTGTCCACTGCGATCGGTCCTGACCGCCCCCGGCGCCGCCGGATCGAACACACTCCCTTCCGCGCGAAGCCGGCTGCCAGGCCCAGCGCCGCCGTCTGCTGCTGCGGCAGGGGTGCATAGGCAGCCGTACCCCCTGGCCGGGCCGGTTGCGAAGCCCTCTGGAACGAGCGTGCATCTGGGACACGGCGACCTGGTCGCGGATCCGGCATTCGAACACCGGTACCGTTCCGCCATGACCCCCCGAACTGCGCGATCTCCTCCGCACCCAGCTCCCCAGCACACCCGGTGTCGCTCTCGCGGAGGCGTGGGAGGAGCGCCCCTACGGGCTGGGTGTACAGCTGACCGGGCGCCAGGGCTGGGTGTGCTGGATGGTCACCGGCGCCTCCGGCGTCGCCCCGGCTGCCGGCGACCAGGAACAGCCGGACCCGGTGCCGGTGCCCGACCTGACGACGGACAAGGTGTCCGTCGGCGCGTTGGAGCAGGCACTGCTCGCCGCGGTGGCGACCGCCCCAGGTGTGGCGCGCTTGGACCGCTACAGCACCCGCAGCGCGCCGCCGGCTGTCGGCTTCGGGGCGACCATCGACTGCGCTGACGGGTGGCGCTTGTTCCTGTCGATCGGCGGGGCGAAGAGCACGCTGGATCCGCAGACCCGGTTGAGAGCAGTCACTGCAGAAACCGCTCTGTGAGGCTCACCCACGCCCCCTCCTTGCCCGACCTCTGTAGTCCCCGAGGCGGTCCTGAGGGGCAGCCCAATCCGACTGACGCCGCCCTAACCAGCGACAGCCCGGTGCCGCCGAAGCGGGAGCGGTCGGCGGGGAGGAGGGATGTGGGTGCATCATCCGGCCCGCCGACCGCATACGTCCCGTCTACCCCGCGGACTGCATGGCAAGAGGGGCCACCGATCGGGTGGCCCCTCTTGCCATGCAGTCCGTGTCTACCAGCGGTACCAGCGTCCGCCGCCGGAGCCGCGGAAGACGAATCCGAGGACCCACAGCACCAGCACCGCGATGGCGACCCACCACAGGATGTGAATCGCGAAACCCGCACCACCCAGGATCAGCGCGAGCAGAAGAACCAGCAGCAGTGCACCCATGATTTCCTCCTTCGGTCGAACAGGCGCCTGCCCGGCATTGCAGCGGCCATGCATCAGTGCAGGCAGGAGCGATGCGCCACGGCGTGGTGGTCAGGGAACAGGCTGCTCCTGTTCGCGAATCGTGTGCTGCGGGTGCCGACAGCGCCCAGCATCCTGGGGGTATGGATGAGTTCTGCGGTTTCCATGTGCGGGTGGTGGTGCGGCCGGAGGGGGCGGCTGTGGTGGTGGAGGTCTTCGATGAGAACGATTTCGTGTTCGCCCAGGACCAGGTCGTGACATGGACGGACCTGGGCCGGTTGGCCCAGGAGTACGGGGTGCCCAGGGACCGGCAGTTCGTCGACGAGGACGCGCGCGCGTTTCTGGACGCGGTCTGATCCCCGCGGGAAGGCGCTTAGAACAGTGGTCGGGCGGCGGCGCTGTCCAGGAGTCCGGCGAGCAGGTCGCCGTGCTCGCTGATGCGTTCCAGTACTTGGTCGGGGGTGAAGGTGAGCTGCTGCGCATCGGTGCACTCCTCGACCTCGGTCCAGGTGAGGGGGTGGAGACGCCGGGCTGTGCGGTGGCGCGCAGGATGTAGGGCGCGGCAGTGGTCTTGCTGGTGGCGTTCTGGCTGGAGTCGAGGAACACCTTGCCGGTCCGTGCGGCCTTGGCCATGGTGGACACGACGTGGTGGGGGTGGGCAGCCTCCAGGCGCTGGGCGATGTCCTTGGCGTAGGCGGTGGCTGCGGTGCCGGTGACCGCGGTGACGGGTGCGTACAGGTGCAGGCCTTTGGAGCCGGAGGTCTTGGCCCAGCTGGTGAGGCCGTCCGCCTCCAGGAGCTCGCGTACGAGCAGCGCGACTCGGCAGCAGTCGGTGATGTCGCAGCCGGGGCCGGGGTCCAGGTCGATGACCAGACGGTCGTGGTTCTCGGGTCCGCCGGTGGTGGTCCACTGGGGGACGTGGATCTCGAGTGCGTACAGCTGGGACATGGCCATCAGGTCGCCCAGGGTGTTGATCACGACGTGCTCTTTCGGGCCGCTGTGGCTGGGCACACTCGCCCGTGAGACCCAGGCCGCGAGGCCGGTGGGCGGGTTCTTGGAGTAGAACCGCTCGCCGCTGATCCCTTCGGGGAAGCGGACGAACGAAGCGGGCCGCTGCGCCAGGTGCGGCAGCATGACCGGCGCGACCTGCGCGTAGTAGTGCAGGGCCTCGCCTTTGGTCCATCCGGGGAAGCCGCCGTTGGGCGGCCACAGGACTTTATCGAGGTGGGACAAGGCCATGGTGCGGCCGTCGACCTGCACCGATACACGTTCCGGCATACCGTGAGGAGTCCCCGCAAACAGTACGAATATGCAGGAAGTGGACACTATGCGGTCGATGTGGAAGGGCAGCATCACCTTCGGCCTGGTCAGCGTCCCAGTCGCGCTCTACAAAGCCACCGACGAGCACGCCGGCCCCGCCCTCCACCAGGTCCACGAGAAGGACGGCGGCCGGATCAAGCTGCGCCGCTTCTGCGAGATCGAGGACACTGAGGTCCCCTTCGAGGAGATCACCCGCGGCTACGAGTCCGAGGACGGCCGCGAAGCGGTCCTGACCAAGGACGACCTGGCAGACCTGCCGCTGCCCTCCAAGAAGATCATCGACGTGCTGGCGTTCATGGACGCCGCCGACATCGACCCGCTGCGCCTGTCCTCCCCCTACTACGTCGGGGTGGCAGCGAAGGCCCCCGCCAAGCCGTACGTACTGCTGCGGGACGCGCTGACCGAGTCGGGGAAGATCGCGATCACCAAGGTCACCCTGTCCACGCGCGAGTCGCTGGCGGTGCTGCGGGTGGTGGGAGAGCTGATCGTGCTGCAGACGCTGCTGTGGCCGGACGAGATCCGCGAGCCCGAGGGCCTGGCCCCCAAAGGGGAGTCGGACGTGCGCCCGCAGGAGATCAAGATGGCGCAGAGCCTGATGGACACCCTCTCGGAGGACTTCGACCTGGACTCCCTGCACGACGAGTACAGCCAGGCACTCCAGCAGGTCATCGAGGCCAAGCTCGGCGGCGCGCCGATCGCCCACGAGCAGCCTGCCCCCAGTGGCGGCGCCCAGGTCCTGGACCTGATGGGTGCGCTCAAGTCCAGCGTCGAGGCGGCCCGGCGCGGTCACGGCAAGACCGGGGACCAGGAGTCGGGGGAGCCGAAGAAGACCACCGCGCGCAAGACCGCCGCGACCAAGAAGCCGGCGGCGAAGAAGGCCCCGGCGAAGAAGACCGCGGCGAAGAAGACGAGCGCCCGTAAGGCCTCGTGATGCCGCGGCGGGCGCCGGCGCCGGTGGACCTGCCGGTCATCGAGCCCATGCTCGCCTCCCCCGGCAGCATCCCGCGCGACCCGACCGCATGGGCGTTCGAAGTCAAGTTCGACGGCATGAGAGTCGGCTCCTACCTGGACGGCGCGCACGGCCTGCGCCTGCTCACCCGCAACGGCAACCCGGCCACCGACCGGTTCCCCGAACTGGCCGAACTCCTGGAACTCCTACCGGGTCGCAACGCCGTCCTGGACGGCGAGATCGTCGCCGCCGACGACCAGGGCCGCCCCGACTTCGGCCGGCTCCAGCAGCGCATGACCCTGCGCCGCCCCGCCGAGATCCGCGCCGCCATGGCCAGGATCCCGGTCACGCTGCTGCTCTTCGACGTCCCGTGGCTCGACGGCCGGCCCCTGACCGAGCTGACCTACCGCGGCCGCCGCGAGGTCCTGGAGACCCTGCCGCTCCACGGCGAGCGGGTCCAGGTGCCGCCCGCCTGGCCGGGCTCGGCAGCACAGGAGGCCTCGGCCTGGACCCGCGACCACGGACTGGAAGGGCTGATCGCCAAGCGCCTGACGTCGCCCTACCAGCCAGGGGCCCGCTCGCGGGACTGGATCAAGATCAAGCACGTCAAATCCCTGGACGCGACCATCGGCGCCTGGGTCCCCGGCGGACCCGGCGGCACCATGGTCAAATCCCTCCTCCTCGGAGTCCCGGCCGAACAGGGCCTGCGCTTCGTGGGCGCGGTGGGCACGGGGTTCTCCCAGGCCGAGCGCCGCGCGCTCGCCGCACTCCTGCGCCGCCTGGCCGCGCCGACCTCACCGTTCGAGGGACCGTGGCGAGCGGGGCTGGAGCGCGGAGAGATCATCCGCTTCGTGCGCCCCCGCGTCCAGGGAGAGGTCGAGTACGCGCACTTCACCGCTCACGGTCACCTGCGCCACCCGGTATGGAAAGGCTTGCGCGGCGATTACCAGGAGTGACCGCTAGGGGTGGCCGGGCACGGGGCCCGGAGCAGAGGCTCCAGGCGGCCGACTGCTCAGTGCCAGCGGTTGCGCCTTGAGTGGGTTCGGATGGGCTGCGGAAGCGCCTTCCACACTGCCAACCTGCACATTCGACGACCTGCTCGATCGCACGTTCGAATGTTCGAGTTGCAGCGGAACCACGGAGGCGAGTCGGCGAGGGGGGACACGCGTAAGGAGGTGGCGTCCGTGGGCCACACGCGCCTGCGTGCCTACTTCGGGTGTTCTCGCGCTTCGGGGCCTCACTGCCCGCGGCCCTGGCAAACCCAGTCGTTCGGCCTTCCGTCTGAACCCAGTCGTGTGGCGGATCGCGCTGGGGGTGCTGGGTGACTGAGGGGGTGGGCGTCCACGTCCTCCAGTCGAACTCCGGGGCATTGGGCGGGGATGCCTACTCGGAACTGCTCGGCCCACTCGGTGTTGAGGCGGCGCAGCAGTTCGATCTGTTTGGCGAGCCAGCCGATCCGTGTGTCCCGGTCGGCGGGGAAGCGGTCCCGCTGCTCCCAGCGCAGAGCCATGGAGAAGGTGGCGTGGGGGGCAACCCAGTGCAGGAGCTCGTCGAGGTCGCCGGTGGTGCGGTGCTGAAGTTCCTTGCCTCGCTCCTCCACGATCCAGTGGAGGGTCCCGTCGTGGACCTCGATGTAGGGGCAGGCGGCGTCTCGGCGGCTGAAGGCGACCAGGCCGTTCCTGGTCGCGACGTCGAGCTTGGCGGCCATGTCGTCCACGGCGGCCTGCACATCCTCGAGCATTATCGTCATAGAGACGATTAGTGTACAGGCTCGCCTCTGCGGGTTCGCCGCGACAAGCGCGTGGACCGTCGGTGTCAACCTGTCGAAAGCTGGCCCGGCAACCTCGTACACAGGTGATCTTCGACCCGTGGCCGTCTCACTCAATCCAGTCCACACAGGACGTGGAATCCGAACGCCGCCTGGAGGTCTACGACGCCATTATCAAACGCTTCGGGACGAAGCGGACAGCAGTGACCGGAATGCCGGAGACCTACCGTGCCCGCCACGCCCTGCGCGACACCGGCCTGGCCCTGGGCATCGCGCCGCACACCATCGACGAGATCGCCAAGTCCTTCCCGCACCTGCGCGCCCGCGACATCCGCAGCGCCCTGGCCGAACTGCCCGAACTGGCCCCGCTGCGGCAACGCGCCGATCAGTTCGGGCCGCTGTTCGAGCTGGCGGAGGGCCTGGACGCGCTGCCGCCGCGCGCTACGCCATGCACCCCTGCGGCGTGATCATCTCCAACGCGGCGCTGCTGGACCGGTTGCCGGTGCAGCCCACCCCGGCCGGCTATCCGATGGTGCAGGCGGACAAGCACGATGTCGAAGACCTCGGGCTGCTGAAACTGGACGTGCTGGGGGTGCGGATGCAGTCGGCGATGGCCCACGCCGTCACCGAGATCCGCCGCACCACCGGCCGCCAGCTGGACCTGGACAACCCCGACCACGTCCCCCTCGATGACCAAGCGACGTTCGAGATGATCTGCAAGGCGGACACGGTCGGCTGCTTCCAGATCGAGTCCCCCGGCCTTCTCTACTGTCTCAGCTACTGTCGGTTTTTGACGCGGACATCGGCGCGGAGGCATCTGCATGGGGGAGCCCGAGGGTTCCTGGGCTGTCGAGTTCTACAACCTCAACCGGGACTTTCCTGTCCCAGCGGGCGACGTGGATCTGGGACAGCTGGGCGACGTACACGAAAGAGCACGCGAAAACGGTGCACGGAACGGCACACCCATCATCTGGTCAAGGCGGCACGGCGCGGATCCGTGGATCAACTATGATCCGTACTGCGCGAGCAGCTCGCCTGGTACCTCAACCGAATGACATTGCAGCGGCGCTGCCTGCGCCCTGGTCAGTCCCATTCCCAGCGAAGCCCGTACATTCCCGGCTGCAAATCTGATAGAGCAAGGTGGACGCTGTTGCTGTTTCCTATCCAGAGTGGACCGAGATTCCGTTCCGGAGTCTCCCGGCGCGGCGAGTAAAATCCCTCGCATTTCGCCGGAATCGCCTCCGGGTGGAACTCGACCCGGACCACGATGTCGCCCTGGTTGGTCTTCAATGTCGCGAACAGCATTTCGGCCATGACGATCCTTCGGTGTGGTTCTACGGGCCTGACCAGTCTTCCGGCCGGGCGGACGGCCCGCGGGGCAATGACACGGCACCTCACCCGCACGAGTGGCGGAGGCGGTCTTGGGGATATAGACCCGGATCGCCCGGGCCGGAGTACTGGCCGCTGTGCTACCCGTTCCCGCCGGAACCGCGCAGGCGCTCGCCGACGGCGAATCGGCCGATGCACCCGGGTTCCGCGGAAGCCAGATGCAGCGGGAATCCCCGAGCCGAGCGTTCTCGCTGAGCATGGCAACCCCGCAGCTTCAGCAGGAGATCCACAGGCAGGTTCATTGCGACGGGACGCCGGCGGACGCCGGCGCCATCCCGACGGCCCGAATCCGAAGCGCAGCATCGAACGGCTCGGCGCCGGAACCCTGACCCGAGCCACCGCCGACAACTGGACTTGAGAAACGACAACCGTCTCTGCGAGGCACAGCGGCCCCAATCAAGATCATCTTGGTTGCTTACAGGGTTGCCTACAGAGTTGCCCACAGGGTTTCGTACAGGGTTGCCCGCAGGGTTGCCTAGGCGGCGGGCCAGAATTCGATGAAGCGCGAGGTCAGAGTCCAGGGCAAGGGGTGAACGGCGTGCCGACTACTTCCCCTGGAGACCCTGCGGCAGGCACGACCAGGTACGGGTGAAGCTGCGAAGCGGGGACGGCGAGGCGTCGGAGTCGAAGAGGCGGCGTGTAGGCGGGGCGGTGTTCCGTAGGGCGGCCTGGAGCAAGCGACGGAACACCGGCCTGGCAGGTAGCCCCGCTCGCCACGGCGGCACCGCCCCACCCGGTACCCAGCCGTCCGCGTCGCGGCGCTGGGAGCGGTGCCGGGCGGCACGGCGTGGCGGCCGGAGGTGTGGTGGGCGCCACCGGCGTCACGGCTCGATGGGCTCGGCCTCGCCCTGGTCCAAGACTTCGTGGCCGGCCTGGGTGAGGGCGGCGGTCCACCGGAGCCCCTTGCGGTCGGGCTCGCCGGCCTCCCCCAAGTCGACCAGGCCCAGCACGGCCAACGGCTTGAGGGTTGCCAGGTGCAGGCCGGGCGTTCCACGCCCGGCGGGCAGGCCCTGGTCGTGCAGGTGCCGGAGCGCTCCGAGCGCGTCCCACTGCCGGTCGCTGAGGTCACAGTCATCGGACACGGCCAGATCCTACGAACGAGGACCGACAGCAGACCGCGCACCAGCCCGGTGATGACGGGCTCCAGCTCAGCGGGCGGGCACCGGGGCGGCACGGTCGGCGGACTCCTTCGCCATGGCCAGGCAGTCCCGCCAGGCGCTGCGGGAGCAGTGCAGGAAGGGGGCAACCTCGTCCGCGGGCAGGAAGTTGACCACGGCCAGCAGCAGTTGCCAGCTGGTCTTGAACTCCTGCTGCGCAGGGTTCAGCTCGTACAGCTCGGCCCCGAGCCGGGTGGTGAAGGCCGGCACGTTCAGGAGCGGTGCCCCGCTGCCCGGCGCGGAAGTGGTCTCGTTCGCGGCCTGGGCGGCGGCGTCGATGAAGAGGGTGAAGGTGTCCTCGTCCAGCTGGCTGGAGATCAGCCGCAGCACGACGGTGGCCGCGTTGAGGTGCTTGGGTCTGTCCGAGCGCGGCACATGCACGAAGCGTTCGCGCAGCGCGTCGGTCAGCTGGTCGGGGAACAGGCTGGGGGCACTGGAGCACACGGTCATGCCCCAGCAACCCATGCCGCCCGCTCCGGGCCCGGGAGCCGCGCCGCGACGGGGAACAAGTCAGACAAGCAGCCGGGCTACGGCAGCAGCCGCAGCAGCGCCGCCGTCTGGGCGATCAGCACCTCCGCCTCGGTGCGGCTGTAGATGTAGTCCTTGGTTCCGAGGTCGTTGTGCAGCGCGCCACCGGCCTGGTGCTCCATTCCGGCGCGGATCGTGGACCAGCGCTCATCGGCCGTCTGCTGGTCGATGTCCTTCTTGCCCGGCCACGCCCATCCGCTGTGCTTACGCACCACCTCCAGCGCGCGCCGCACCTCCAGGATCGCCCCGTCGATGTCGTTGCCGCTCAGGCGGCGCTGCGCCTCGCGCAGGAAGTCGGAGGCCTCCTGCTGGGGGCCCTCGCCCACGGGGAAGGGGATCGTCATCTCCACGCCCAGGGAGCGGCCCAGGCCCTGGAGCTGCTGCCGCCAGCGGCTCTCCGCGATACAGATGTGCTCGATCGCCTGGCCGGCACTCGGATAGCCCGGTCCCGATCCGAACCCCGTGGTGTCGGGAATGCCGGGCAGGAAGCCGCGCACGTCCATCTCCAGGCGCAGGTCGCCGACGCGCTGCGCCTCGAGCGCCAGGAGCTGCGCGCCGGTGAGCAGGAACCGCAGGTTCAGCCGCTCGAACGAGCCGTTGCCGAACGCCGCTGACAGCCGCTCCGCGCCCAGGAAGGCCCGGGGCCCGTTGCTGCGCGGGGCGAACAGGTCGGTCTCCAGCAGCAGGAGCCGGCCGCCGGGCCAGCCCTCGGGGCGGTCACCGCCAGCTGGACCTCAAGCCAGTGGGTGCCCATGCCCTTGTGGATCCACAGACTGTCCGTCTGGACGTCCACCGCGTACTTCCCCGCGCCCTCGAAGCGAAGCTCGTTCACGCCGCCGCCCCTTTCGTCGATTCGGATCGGTCGCGCTGATTGTCGTCCTCCCAGCACGCTGGCCACACCGGGTTTTGACCAGCCGACGGCAGGGTGCCTGAGTCCGGCACCAGACACGAGACCGAACCCGATACTGGATCACCATGTCCCCGGCCCCTCGCGCGGGCGGCCCGGCCACGATCACCGGCGGCGCCCTCCCGTTCAGGCACGTGCTGCGGCCGTGCCCGAACGGGAGACGGTCAGCGGTTCGCCAGATAGGTCAGCAGGGTGTGCAGCAGAAGGTGGAGTTCGTGCGGCAGGAAGGCGGCGACGACGGCCAGGGCCACCGCCAGGAAGCCGTCGGCCGGTTCAGGCATCTTCATGTACTTCTCCCATCAGAGCCGAGTGCTCTCACCCCCTTGGGTTCCGGACGGGTCAGGCGACAGGGTCGCCGCCCGAGTACGCGGGGCTGGCCACAAGACCAGCACGCCCGAATTCGTTCCGGTTAATGTCCGGCCGGCCTTTTTCCGTGTGGGGACCCGGTGCTCACCTGGTAGTCCGTGACGTGAGCCCGGACAGCTCGTTGAGCTCGGCGAGACCATCCCCCATGGTCGCTGCGCCGGGGCGGTGCACAGTGTCATGACCGCGCACCGCCCCGGCCCCCCGGGGGCCCTTCCGCCCTGGTACGCGCTGGTCAGCGGCACTTCCAAGTCCCCTTCCGGGCCCCCTTCCGGGTGCACTTCCGGCCCTTGGCCCGGTCGTGGGTGTATCGGAGCAGGTCAGCACCCCTTTTTCATGATCAACAAAAGCCCGACAACCCTAATCCGTAGTGAAGGTGGCTTCGGGAGTCCCCCGAACGGGGGCTTCCCGGACTGTCTGCGCGTGACGGACGCCTGTTCCCTACCGGGCCCGTGTGAGGCCTCAAGAAAGAGCGGTGCAGTCACGCTGGTGGGTTTCGTGGTGGTCGCGTGGGCGCCGGGCTGATGCCTACGACAACCCCGACCTGCGAGGTCCTCATAAGAGAGCGGCACGGCCCGACGCCTTCGGGCCGCCGCGAAACCCACCGCTGATCGTGTTGTCGTGGTCCTGGTACGAGCCCGTTCCAGGGATGACTCCTTGTTGATGTCCGCGAGCCTTCGAGCTCTGGTGCAGACGGGGGCCCCGGGGCGCGCTGGTGTCATGAACGGCTACTGAGATGGCGGACCGAAGAGTCCTGGGATTAGGGCGCCGCGTGACCCGCATGTGCTCGTGAACTGCGAAAACAGGAGACGTTGGGAGAGTTCGTTGAAGACCTTCTGCGGTATCGACTGGGCCGAGTCGCACCACGACGTCGCCCTGGTCGACAACTCGGGGAAGCTGGTGGCCAAGCGCCGGATCACCGATGACGTCGCCGGATACCGGCTGCTGCTGGACCTGCTTGCCGAGCACGGTGACACCGAGGCGGATCCGATTCCGGTGGCGATCGAGACCAGTCACGGCCTGCTGGTCGCAGTCCTGCGCACCGGCCAGCGGAGAGTGTTCGCGATCAACCCGCTGGCCGCCGCGCGCTACCGGGACCGGCACGGCGTGAGCCGCAAGAAGTCCGACCCCGGCGACGCGCTGGTCCTGGCGAACATCCTGCGCACCGACATGCCTATGCACCGCCCGCTGCCTGCCGACTCCGACCAGGGCCGGGCCGTCACCGTGTTGGCCCGCGCCCAACAGGATGCCGTTTGGAACCGGCAGCAGCTCGGCAACCAGATCCGCTCGCTCCTGCGTGAGTACTACCCAGCTGCCCTGGAGGCCTTCCAGAGCAAGGCCGGCGGTCTGGCCCGGCCGGAAGCCCGCACGGTGCTCGCCGCCGCGCCGACCCCGGCCAGGGCGGCGAAGCTCACCCTGACCCCAGTTGAGGGCAGCACTCAAGCGTGCCGGCCGCTCCCGCGGGATCGACGCCGAGGCCGAACGGCTCCAGGACGTCCTCCGGGCCGAGCGGGCCCGGCAGCCGGAGGCAGTCGAGGACGCCTTCGGCCAGCAGTTGCTCGCACCGGGAAGAACGCGAACGGGCCTCCCGGACCGGGGAGCCCCGGGAGGACAAATAGCTGATGTCACGTCAGATCCTGTGGGTGTCACACGAGGTGTCACACTCGGGTGTCACGCGGCCCGCGTGACACACCTGACCTGCGGTTCTACCCGGACATGCGGCCTGCGCAGCCGCGTGACACCCACCGCGTTACACCCTCGGTCCGTCGGCCCGTACGGCCTCCGGGGCCAGCATCCCTGTCCGGTCTCACCTATCCGTTGACACTGATCCTCGGGTGTTTGCCACTGGACCTCGGGCGACGTCGTTCTCTGCCGCTGAATCTCGGGGAAGCGGGGGCCTTGCGGCTCGCCACCTGCCCGTGGTCGCTGCGCGAGCCGTACGTGGTGGACGCAGACGATCTCGGTGACGGCGGCTTCCGTGGCCTCTTGGAGGAGGTGGGTACTCCTGCGGGTGCCGCCGGTGAAGGCGGAGCTTTCGGCACCTGCCGGAGGACCAGTGTCAGCTGACCCGGATGCTCTCTATCACGACCTCGTTGACCGGGTGGCCGCACCGACAGCGGGGTACCGATGGCGTCCACCACCTTGCGGGAATCATCGTCGGCGACCTCGCGAAAATCGTGTGCTTGAAGTTTCAGCCAGGGTGGGGGCAAGCGATGAAGAACTGCGATCCGTGCTGGCCGGTCCGCTGTTGGCCATGGCCAACAGGTAGGGGCGGTCGAACTGCAGCTCCGGGTGGAACGTCGCGGCAAACTTGTGGCCCGGCCCGCCCAGCGGGCGGTGGCGCGCACCAGCGCTGAGCGGTCGGCGGGAACGGCGCTGCCAGGTCGGGGCGTTGCGCGCGGCGCAGCACGGCCCAGTGGGCTGCCGACACGGGGGTGCCAGCGGCCCACCCGGGGCTAGAGGGTGAGTCGGGGCATGGTGAGTCGGTGGTCTGCGACCTCAGCGGGCTCCGGCAGGGTGTTGGCCTGGCGATACGGCCAGGCCGTCGCGTTGGCAGCGTTCCAGCAAATAGGTGATCTCGTCCAGGCGGCCGCTCGCCTTGGGGTCTCCTGGGCATCCGGGAAGACGCATACGCCGGTGTCCAGCCGGTTGAGGAGGGAGGTCGGCTCGAGTAGCTCGTAGGGCAGGATTCCGTTCCACGGGATGGGGACCCCGGGGGGGGGGGGAGCCGATGGTGCCGCTGAAGAACGGGTCGTTGATCAGGTTCCCTTGGTTCTTCATGGCGCCCCAGAACCTCGCGAGTGCCCAGGAAGGTACGGGCGGCCGGTGACGGTCTTCTGGACGTCAGAGAGGAACCGTGTCACGGCCAGGCGGTTCATCACCGCGCAGTCGAGTTCGGCATCGCACTCCAGCGAAGCGGCGGTTCATGTTCGCGAGCCGCACACGAGCAGCGCCTCGTCGTAGGTCTGGACCTTGGCGTGCACGTACACGCCGACGCCACCGGGGGCCCGTCCGGCCCGGGCTTCCAAAGGTTCAGGGCCAGCACGCGGTCGCGCGCAGTGGTGCTCAGGCCGTGCCAGAGGGTCTGCATCGCGTTCATCCGGAGTTTGAGCTCGTCGCCTGGGTTGCTCGTGCCGTAGGGCGGCAGCACGATCAGCAGGCGGAGGCCGTTCACGGTGTTCAGCCGTTCCGCCAGCAGCTTGGCCAGTGGCACGCTCCAGAAGTACTGGTCCCAGATCGTGATCAGCTCACGGGCCTGGACGACGGCGTTGGCGACGCCGGCCATGACGGTGAACTCACCTCTGGCCAGGGGCGGGCCGACGCTCCGGCCAAAGCTCGCCGGGCGCACAGGGATGGTGCGCCACATCTGCACCGCCGCTGTCCCCGCGGGCTTGGTCGGTTGGGCGGCGGGCAGGGGCACCACCCGCTTCTCGCCGGAGACGTCGGAGAAGGACTGCGCGCTGGTGAGTTGGACCTGGTTGTCCGCGCCGATCAGGGAATTGCGGTCGAACAGGTAGACGCGGCCTTGGGTGTCGATGATCCAGCGCTCGGAGAACTGCTGCTCCAGGCTGGTGACGATCGGTCCTTCGAGCTTGAGGTGGTGGTCGTGCCAGTAGCGATTGCCCTGCCCGTAGACGTTGGCGGGGAGGTCTTCGGGGAAGGGGCCGTCGTTGATGCTCGAACGCAGAGGGAAGCTCGGGTAGCCGCCGAGCGGTGGCGGGTTCTGCTTCGGCCAGCCGTCCTCGGACAGCGGCATGGTGTCTCCCGACTGCCAGTCGCCGATTCCGGTCTCGAGGTTGGCGGGGCGGCCGAAGTCACGGCGGGTGAAGGCGAGGTCGACGCCGCCGCAGAACGCGACGTTGGTGTCGCCGGCGCGCACGACGATCATCTTCTGGTGGAGGGCGGCAGCTGTCGGTGAGGCGGTGCGCAGGTCGAGGGCGACGACACCGATCGGTTGGGTGAGGTTCCACCGCTGTTGCAGGGTGTTGTTGTAGTCCTGGACCGCCGCCGCGATGCTGCAATGCTCGTCGGCGTGGTTCGGCATTGTGACGCGTTGCGCGGTGGTGGGCATCCACAGCAGCACTCGCACGGTGATGCCGGCGGCCATCAGCCGCACCAGCAGCCCGAGCGCGGTCTGGTCCTTGGTCGGCGTCGCTGCCGCGTTCCACGGTTGGCCGCCCCAGGAGTTGGTCTCCGACAGGTCGCGCAGGCCGTTCAGCAGCCAGTCGGCGATGTAGACGTGCGTGTCGCGCGCGCCGGGCGGCACTCCGTGGTCGGCCTGCTCGTTGCCGTAGGTGATCGTCTCCTCAAGTACGTCGCGGACCGCGTTCATGGTCGCGAATCCGCCGATGAGCGGGGTGACCAGGCATCCGTTGTCCCACGGCAGCGGCCAGCCGGGTTGGCCGGGTGTGGCGCGGGCGGCCATCGCCGTGCCGTCGCCCCACGGTCGCCCGTCGCCGTCGGAGGCGTTCGGGTCGCGTGAGGTGAACTGCAACAGCCACTTTCCCGCTGAGGGGTCCGGTGAGTGCGTTCGGTGGGCGGGGTAGTAGGCCACGGCGCTGACGCCGTCACTGTTCGGTACCTGCTGCCAGTCGGCGGAGAGCGTGGTGCGGGTGCACAGGGTGTTGTCGGTGCGGACGCCGGCCAGGCTGCCGTCGGGCAGCGCGCTCACGCCGACGACGCCGCCGCTGTTCGACACCGGTTTCCAGTCGTCGGTGAGCCTGGTGCGGGTCCACAGGTCGTTGCCCAGGCCGACGCCGACCAGGGTGCCGTCGGGCAGCACGGTGACGGACTTGACCAGGCCGGTCCCGCCGGTGACCCGTTTCCAGTCGTCGGTGAGCCTGGTGCGGGTCCACAGGTCGTTGCCCAGGCCGACGCCGACCAGGGTGCCGTCGGGCAGCACGGTGACGGACTTGACCAGGCCGGTCCCGCCGGTGACCGGTTTCCAGTCGTCGGTGAGCTTGGTGCGGGTGCACAGCTTGTTGTCTGCGCGGACGCCGACCAGGCTCTCGTCGGGCATGGCGGTGACGGCCACGATCGGGTCGCCGGCGCCAGCCACAGGTGACCAGCCGAGCGGCGGCCATTCATCCCCGCCCGGATCGAATTCAGACATGTAGGTGTAGAGGAAGTTGTCCGTCCCGACGCCGACCAGGGTGCCGTCGCGCCGTGAGCTGACGGCCTTGACCGGGACGCTGCGCGGTAGCTTCGTCCAGCCGCGGAAATCCCAGATGAAAACGCCCAGGCTGTTGTCCGTCAGGACGCCGATCGTCGAGCCGGTGGGTCCCACCGCTACGTCGATGACTCCGTCGCTGTTCTGCACGTAGCTCCAGCTGTCAGTGAGGGCTGTGCGGTAACAAAGGGTGTTGTTCAGGCTGATGCCGAAAAGCGTCGCTTGGTACGAATTGGTGTACGGGCTCTGGCCGGCGTCGATGGCCTTCACCAGGCCGGCGCCGCCATGCAGCGGCTTCCAGTCCGCGGTGAGCGTGTTACGGGTCCACAGGTCGTTGCCCAGGCCGACGCCGACCAGGGTGCCGTCGACCAGCATGGTGACGGACGTGACCAGACCGCTCCCAGGGACTCGACGCCAGGGGCTGGTGAGCGTGGCCCGGCTGTAGAGGGCGCCGTCGGCCGCGGTGCCCAGGACCATGCCGTCGGGCAGGGCGCTCACGCTGACGAATTCTGCATTGCCGGGGAGTTGGCTGTCGGGGACCTTCTGCCAGTAGCCGATGTCGGATCGAGAGATGAGCTTCTTGTCTGAAGTGCCAACACCTATGATCATCGTTTCTCCGCCTTGGTGATGCTCGGAGTGGGTGGACAAGAATCTCGACGACAGGTTCGCCGTGCGGCCGACGGTGTGCTTTTCCGTGCTTCGGTTCCCCCTGCCACCATCGGGCCCGTTGCTGGCAACACGATGCATCTACGGGGCGCTACTCGGCATGACCGCTCGAACGCGACCGCTTATGACACCATGCTCACTCCAACGGTGCCCCCGCGCGAGTGCGGGGCGCGGACGGCGTTGGAGGCGTGCGCCTGGTACTCGGTGACCCGCCGCAGCGGCACCTCGCTCATCGTCATCCGCCAGGCGCTCACCACTGCAGCCCCAGCGCGGCCAGGGCCGCCTGTGACTGACCATTGGATCGACCATAGATCTTGGCTCTGATCTGCGGTGCTGTGGTTGGTGTGAGGCGTCTTGCGGGTCCCCCGGGTCGGCGTCTCCCTTTTTTCTTGATCATCTTTTGTGGTTGTGTCTGTGGCGTGTGGTGCTGAGCTGCTGGTATCGGTGATTGGCTGCGAATCGCAGGTTGTCTGCGACGGTGTGGGAATAACCGCAGTTCCATCGAGAGCCCCGTAGGCGGTTCCAGCTTCAGAGCTGGCTGCGTCGCGTGATGGGGTCGATTCCGGGTGTGGCTGGGTCGGCTGCTGCTCCGGCGCCGAGCGTGGTGAGTTGGTCACGCCATTGAGACCTCCAACGGTCCCGTTCTGTGTTTTCGGCGAGTGTGTCGTCTACGGCTGCGCGTCGGCTGAAGGGCCATAGCGGAGGAGTGCCGGACCCCAGGGACAGGCGCGCGAGGGGAGCGCGCGGACCAGGTCGCACAGGCGGTCGATTGCGAAGGCCAGTGCTACGCCGAAATGCGCGTCGTCCGGCACGGTGGAAACGGACGCGATCACGTTGCTTAGTCGTGTCTGGGTAATGCGATGCTGCCGCCGTGGACGAGGCGTGAGCGCAGGTCGTAGAGCTTCGCGATGTCGTTGAGGATTGCGGCTCCGGTGTCCGTATCGGTGGCCAGGAGGGCGGCGGCGCGGCTCTTCAGGCGTTCTGTGATCTCGTTGTGGTCTCTGTCGTTTCCGGTGAGGACGGCTTCGAGGGCGGTGGCGAGGTCGATGATGCGTTCGAAGTCGTTGCCGTCTTCGTGGGCGCGGTTGTAGCGGTGTACGGCGGTGTCGAAGGACGTGGTGGCCATGCCCTCGCGTTTGACGGCGGCCGCGTCGATGAACGCGCCCAGCGCGGTGAAGACGGCTGCGTTGTCGGCGGACAGGTGGACGGTGCGTTGTAGCCGGGAGTCGGGTCGGCCCGTGCCGAAGTGCGATACCGCGGGTTCACCTGGGCTACGAGACTGGGGGAGCCGGTGACTTCCCAGCTCGGCTGGAGTGTGCCGGCGTGCAGAGGCGGGCCAGGAGGGGTGAACCGGTCGATCTGTGCGGAGGCCCGTCGTCCGGCCGCGTACGGATTCTCGCCTCTTCTGGCCGTGACGGTGGAGACCAGGAGTGCGTGGGGCGGGGCGTAGAGGAAGGGGACGTCTCCGCCGAATGCGGTGCCGACGGCGGGGATAAGTTCCTGGGTCCGTCGGATGAGGTCGCGCGAGGCCGTCTCCGGGATGACCGTGACCCCGCCGATCCGGACTGGTTCGTTCCCGGCGGTCGCGATGTGGGAGACGGCGCGGCAGCAGTGGACGGTGTACTCGTCGCTGTCGAGGACCGAGACCAGCTCCGCCGCGGACGTCGCAACGGCAGCGCTGTCGGCGGTGAAGGAACCGTCGTCGCGTGCGCAGCGCGCGATGGCCGCTTCCAGGAAGCTGAGCACGTAGTGGTTGGCGAACTCGGGCTCGAGCTGCTGCAGGGGGTCGGCGAAGCGCTGGGGGTAAGCGGCGTTGAGCGCCGATTCCAGTTCCTTGAACTCCGGCTGTCCCATGACGTCGGAGCCCTGGTAGTCGCGGCCGACCCGGATGAACGGCTGGACGGCCGAGACCGGCAGGATGCGCTGCTCCATCAGGACCGCGAAGGCGCGGTCGGCGAGGGCGGTGGCGAGGGTGGTCAGGTGCTCCGTCTGCGTGCCCTGCTCGTGCGCGCCGACGGTGGCGGTCTGGTACTTCCAGATCTCGTGGTCAAGGGCGTGCTGCTCCGCGCCGTGGTGTGCGGCGGCGGCCTGGACCAGGCGGACCGCCTGGTCGGTGGAGAGTTGCTGCTCGTCGGTGCCGAGGGCGGTGGCGATGAAGCGCTTGACCATGCGGTCGGGTTTGACGTCCGCGATGCCCAGGAGCATGCGCAGGTAGCGCCAGGAGATGCCGGAGCTCTGGCCGGGGACCGCCCGCCAGGCGGTCTCGGCCTGTGTGCCGAGGTCGGTTCCCTGTGCTTGGCGGAACTGTGCGGCGGTGTCGATGCCCAGGCTCTGCAGGGCGGTGGCGGCCTGGTGGACGGCTTCGCCCTTGAGTGCGGCGCCGGGCTGGGTGGAGACCCGGTTCAATGTGCCGATCGTGGTGGTGAAGGCGTCGACTCCGCCGAGGCGGTCGTAGAGGCCGAGCAGGTCGGTCAGGGCGTCGTGTGCCGCGTCGCCGCCGGCGAACCTGCGGTGCATGGTGTAGCGGGTGACGACGCCTCGGGCGGTGGTGTAGCGGATGCCGACGGACCAGATTGCGTCGAGGACCGCGAGCGCGAGGCTGCCGGGGTAGCCGGGGAAGGCCGACCATGCGGTCGGAGCGGGAAGTTTTTCCTTGCAGGCGGTCAGGACCTTGTCCAGGGCCGGATCCTGGGCTGCTATTGCTGCATCGACCGGGTCGTTCATGCGTGCTCCTTGGCGTGCGCCGGGAGGCCACGCTATCTGCGGCTGGAGAGCACTGCGGGGTACTTGTGCGAGCTGATACCTATGGCACGGCTCCTGGCCCCGTGGGCCCTGGTTACCGGGGGTGTGCTTGGTGGATGAAGGTCCAGAGGAGGTCGTTGGGGTGGTGGTGCGAGGCGGGTGATGCCGAGTTGGTGGGCGGTGTGGTGGAGGAAGGCGGTGATGACGGGGCGGGTTGTGGGGACGGGTCCTTGTCGGGCGTCTCCGGGGAGCCGGGTGTGGGCGTGGGCGAGTGTTCGGGCGAGGGCGGTGGTCTCGGGGTAGGTGACGAGGGCTCGTGCGTACAGCGCCCAGGACCTCCCGACCGGTTCGACGTGGTGTGCGTTGGCGGCGGCCAGGCGCCGGAGCCGGTGCTGCCAGCGGCCGGCGAGGTGGGTCTGTTGGTCGTACCAGCGGGTGGTGATCGCGGTGGCCCAAGCCAAGGCGGTGGCGGCGCGGGGGCGGCGGTTCAGGCGCTGGTGGTCGCGGTGGCCGGCAGTGAGTTCGGGCAGGGCGGACACGTCGAGGCTGTGCCGGGGGTCCAGGCTCCAGTGCTGGTGGTGCGGGCACAGGGCCTGGTGCGCGGGTGGGTGGATCAGGGCGTGATCGGTGGCGCCGTGCGTGTGGCGCCGGGTGCAGGCGGGGCAGGCCCGGACGGGCTGCTCGCCGGGTTCCAGCGGCTGCCAGGCAGCGGTGGCGCGAGGTGCCGTATCGGCCGCGGTGGCTCCATTGGGTCCGGTGCCGGTGCTGGTGGAGCGGGGCCGGGTTGCGGGGTGGTCGGTGAGGTGGGGCAGTGCCCGGGTGAGGTCGTCGAGTGGGGTGCGGGTGAAGGTGGCCAGGCGGTGTCGGGCTGCGGTGTCGAGGTGGACTTCGGCGGTGCCCGGTGTTGTTGGGCCGGTGCGGGTACCGGTGGTGGTGATGCCGAGGCTGTCCAGGAGCGCGGCGGTGGTGGTCTGGTAAGTGTCGGCCAGGCGGTGCAGGTAGGAGGCGGTGGCCTCGTGGGGCAGCGGTCGGACCCGCAGCGCCCCGGCGGTGGCCGGCACGGTCCGGACGTGCGCGAGCAGGGGCACCGGCGCCCGTTGCGGGTCTGCGGTCGCATCCCCGCGGTCAGGTGCGGGTGCACGGCCCGGATGCGGTCGGCTGCCGGGGGCCTGCGCTTCCGCGGTGCTGCGGTGATGGATCGTCATGGGGCGGTGCGGGTTGGTCGGCTGGCGCCGGTGGGTGTGCGGGCGGGTTTGCGGGGCGGTAGTGCTGTTCAGCGAGGTGGTCCAGGGTGATCTTGTCCAGGGCGGGGCGGGTGATCTTCTCGGTCTCGTCGAGGATGGCGGTGATGGCGGCGCGGCGGATCAGTCGCGACAGGCTCCCGATGCGGCCGGCAGTGCGTTGGTGGAGGTAGGGGGCCAGGCGGACCAGGGATCCGGGGCGGTGCTGTTCCAGGTCCAGGGCGTTCTCCATCGCGGCGACGGTGGCGCGGAACGGCCGGGTGACCTCGGCCGCGCCGCTCCCATCCGTGCTGCCGCTGCCGCTGCCGCTGCTTGTGGTGGTGGTGTTCGTGCGGCGGGTGCGGGTGGTGGCGGGCAGGGGGTCGCAGTCGATCAGTTGGGCGCGTCCGGCGAGTTGGGTGCCGGCGGTGCCGGTGAACAGCTGGGTGCCTGTGACGTCGATGCCCGCGTAGACGAAGGTGGCTCTGATCTTCTCGGTGAGGTCTTTGAGGAAGTCGGCGGCGCCGGCGCCGTTGGTGGTGCGCGGGGTCAGGCGGTGGATCTCGTCGATCAGGACCAGCCGCACGCCCACGGTGTTGTAGGTGTGGCACACCGCTGCGGTGATCTGGGTGAGGGTCATCCGCGAGGAGACGGGGATGCCGAGGTAGCGGGCGAACTCCAGCGCGAGGGCCTTGGCGGTCGCGCCGGGCGGCACCAGGACGTAGGCGACCGGGACCTGACTGGCGGCGGTGCCGGCGCGGGCCTGTTCGGCCAGGTGGCAGGTGCGACCGACCTCCAACAGGATGGTCGTCTTCCGGTGGTGGGCGGCCCGGTGACGATCAGTGAGGGCCGTGCGGTGGTCCGCTGGTGGCGCCCGAGCACCATCAGGGTGCGCACCTCCAGGGAGGTCTGGACGACGGCGGGCGTGCGGACGGTCACGAACCGGGAGTGGTAGGCCAGGCGCTGCTCGGTGGTGCGCGCCGGGTCTTCGGGTCCGGGGGGTTCGGGGGCGGGGTCGGCCACGAAGGCTTGGAACAGCTCCCAGGTGGTGGGGGAGGCGTCCTTGGCCGGCTCCGGTCCGGCGGGGCGGGCCGGGCGGTCACCACAGTTCGGCCTCCTTGCGTGCGTCGTACAGCGCGAACCCGCTGCCGGCGGGCCAGGGCTCCTGGCCGTCGACGTCCTCGTCCTCGCCGAGGGCGTCCAGACCGTCCGCGTCCTGCCCGCCGGCCAGTACGGCCCCGCCGCCCGGCCCGTCCCGGGCTCGCCGCCGCTGCGCCGGACCCCGGGGACCGAGCCCGAGCCCGGGGCCGAGCCCTGCGGCTCTGGGGTGTCGGGCTTCGCCACGGTGGGCGGGTCCTGGGCCCGGGCATTGCCGGGGTCTTGGTCGTGGTGGGGGAGGGCGGCGGGTGCGTGGCGGGTGGCGAGGTGCTGCTCGCGGGCGGTGGCGCCTCCGGTGCGGACGCAGGAGGAGGTCGTCGAGGGCCTGGGCGAGGTCGGCCTCGTGCTGGTCGCGGTCCCCGCGTTGTTCGACGGTGCTCTTCAGGTGCTGCCACAGGTCGTCGCCGAGCGGTGCGTGGATGTGGTCGGCGTGGATCCAGGGCACGGCGGTGAAGTGCCCGTCGGGCAGGCGGACCCAGATCCGGCGGTGGTCGTGGGGGTTGTGGTGGACTTCCCAGCGGCCGTTCTGGGTGGTGATGCCGGAGGGCTGGCCGCGGTGGGGGTTGAGGGTGTGGTGGTCGTAGGTGCGGTGGTCGATGCGGATGCCGCGTTCGGTGATCGGCTTCCAGCGCACCGGCAGGAGTTCGATGTAGTCGGTTCCCGTCAGGGGAGGGGGACGTGGCCGCAGGTGCCGAGCAGGGCGCCCCACATCTCGTTGGGGGTCAGCGCGGTGGCGGGCATGGTGGGGTGGCGCAGTCCCTCGTGGGGCCGGTTCTGCCATTCGGTGGTGATCCACTGGTCCAGCAGGTCCTGCAGCTGCGCCACGGTCCACATGGCCTCGGTCTCGGCGCGCGGCCGCGGCGGGTGGGGTCGGAGCCGGTGTGGCCGGCGATGTGCTGGCACAGCAGGCTGTTGATAGCCCCGAACGTGCGCTCGACGGCACCCTTGGCGGCGGGCTGGCGCGGGGAGCGGGCTGGACGCTGATGCCCAGGGTCTCGGCGGCGGCCAGGAACGCCTCGGAGACGAACACCCGCCCCGCGTCCACGACCACCGTCTCGGGCACCACCACCGGCCGCGCCGCTGCGCCTTGCAGGCGGGCGTCGGCGTCCAGCAGCAGTTCGTAGGGCGCCGGGGCGCGGGACAGCTCCAGGGCCTGCGGCCAGCCGGGGCGCATCGGGTGCGGGGTGGCCATCTCGGCCAGGAGCAGGGCGGCGTCCACGGCCTTGGTGCTGGCCGGGCGCAGGACCGCAGCCAGAATTGATCTTGTTGCTACCTCCAGGGCGATGGTGAGTTCGGGGCGCCCGGTGGTGCCGTTGTCGAACACGGCCAGGACGTCGAGTCGGGTGGTGTCGAGCATGACCTGCTCGCCCAGCCGCATCACTCGGGTGGGGCTGTAGGGGCGGGCCGGGGTGCTGGCTGTGCGCGCCGGGCTCCCGGGCCGTTCGCCGGGATCGGTCAGGGCGTTGACCAGCCGGTAGAACGTGGCGGGTGGGGGACCTTGAGGGTTTCGGGGCCGTGGGTCTGGTCCAGGATCTGCGCGGTCAGCTGCCGCAGGCCCTTGACGGTGCCCTTGGAGCGCCCGCGCTGGCGCCGCATCGCCTCCAGCACGGCTGCCACCACGCGCTCGTCGGTGCGCCCGGTGCGGCTGTAGGTGCGGGTGGTGCGGTGGTCGACCAGTCCCCACAGGCCTTGGGCGCGGTAGGACAGGCGCATGCGCTGCACGGTGGTGCGCGCGATGCTGCCGAATCCGAGCGCGGTCAGCTCCTCGGCCTTGGCCAGCTCGCGCTGGGCCAGGGTGCGCGTCGCCGGGTCGTATTCGGGCCGCGGCACCCGGCCGGCGGCTGCCGCCGCGGCGGCGGGCTGCCCGGTCTCCACCTCGCGGATGTGGCGCTGCCAGGCCAGGGCCCGCTCCTGTTCGCGCAGCGGCACGGTCGCGAACAGCCCCCACTGCGGCACCGCGGCCCGCACGGCGGTGCCGACCAGGGCGAAGTCGGCGGCGGCGAACAGGTAGTTCGCCAGCAGCGTCACCACCGCGCCCTGCTCGTCGAGCAGCCGCACCTGCTGCCCCTGCAGCCCGACGACCTGCCAGGTCCGGCTCTCGAAGACCACGTGCCCGCCCACCGCCAGCACCGGCCGACGCCCCGCCGCCCGGCTCACCGCCCCACCCCGCCGCAACCGCGGCCCCGGTCAGGCCAGGGCTGACGAGCACCCCTCCGTGCAGCGGCCGCTCCAGCGGCGCCTGCAGCCGGCGGCCCCACAGCGCGTGGTAGACCACCGGCAGCACCACCAGAGGATTGCCCACCGCCCGCACCCCTCGACCAGCGGCCGCGGCCGCGCGAACGCCTCCAGCACCGCCGCCTCCACCCGCGCCTCGCCGCGGAACCGCGGATGCCGGTACCCCGCCAGCCACCGCACATTGCCCGCCACCACCGGATCCGGCACCCGCAGCCGCCGGTAGACCCACCCGACCTGCGCACACGCCGCCCCCACCGCCACCGCCGCGCGCTGCGCCGCGGTCCCGCCCGCGCCGGGGGTGCCGGGGCAGTCGGCCAGCAGCCCGGTGCCGTCGGCGTAGCGGCGAACAGCTGCGGCACCCACGACCGCACCACCGCGGTGTCCTGCGGGTCGCGCCACAGCAACCGCACCGGGCGCCCGGCCAGGGCGACCACCCGCGGGTCGCGGTCCAGCAGCATCAACTGCAGGACCATCGCGGCGGACCCGTGCGCGACATGGCCACCGGTGGTGGCCGACCACCACCACCCCGGCCCCCACCGCTTGCCCGGAACGATCGGGAACGCCGACACCGGCCGCAGGTCCTCGAACCGCACCCGGCCCGCGGCCTGCTCCCACCGCTCCTGCTCCAGGCACCCGTCTGTCGCGAAGACCGTCTCGAAGCCCCCCTCGGGAAGGTCCGCATCCCTCGGCAAGCGCGTGCTCTGATCTGCCATGACGGTCATTCAAGTAGGTGAGAAAGCCGCAGATAGAGCAGTACGGCAACCGCTGCACCCCTTCGGGTGCAGCTCCTGCGAAGCCATCCCACGGAGGTCTCTGCCGTGCTACTGCGATGCCTTGGCTACGTGCCCTCGCCGTTCCTGCGGTGCGCGCCGGCGAGGATTGCAGACGTGTCCTGCCCGGCTGCAGCCCACACGCCTCTAGTCACGTTCCGTGCCCATGGGGCGCTCGAAGCAAAGTAAATGCAAGTTTCATTGCATAAGAGTTGATATATTGACGAACTTATTTTACCGCCGAAGGGAAAGTGAAGGGAAATTCGATTCCCATTTCCAGGTAAATAAAATTTTACATCCTTGCAGGTCAGACGCCATGTGGTGCTGGGTCAACTCGCCCTAATATGCCTGCCCTTGACTACTTGTCTGATTCTGATAGGCTCTTTAATAATCCAAAGAAGCGGCTCCGCGGCGAGATCCACTCGCTGCGGCTTTGCTGTTTCTGAAGAAGGGAATCCCCATGATCCATCAACAACTAGTTACTAGGAGTAAGCAATGGCAGGAGTACCGCAGAGCGGTCAGATACCGACCAACGCCCAGACACAGGGCCCGTCCAGATGGCAGAAGCTGCTGATCCAGGCGGCCGGACCAATCCTCGCTGCGATCGTGACAGCGATCCTTCCCGGCCACCTGGCACACCCAGCACCAGTCACGGTGACAAACACGTGCTACTCGTGCCAGCTGACGAACGGCTCATCCTTCGGCGGTGGTGTTCACTGACCTTCTGCTCCGGTTAGCTCGTCAGAGGCCCGCTTCGGCGGGCCTCGAGCGTTTCCGGGCCTGCCCGTGGTCTGCCCTATCGGAGGTGGTCCGGGCGCGGCAGCCGTGGCGGCTCTCCGCAGCTCCTGGTGGCGCGGTCAGTCTGTCGCGTCGGGGTGGGTCAGGTCCTCCAGGGTGATGCGGACCGGTGTGGCTTTGCCTGACTTGCTCGCGGTGTGCAGGGGCGGCAGGGCGCGGACGGTGATGAAGTACACGCGGACGCCCGAGAGTTCGATGTAGGGCGGCCACAGGTCGGTCGGGCCCTGGGTGGGGAGCTGGAGGATCCTGTCGCTGATGTTGTAGATGGTCAGGTAGGCGGTGTTCTTGCCGTAGTCGTGGGCGTACTTGATGATCTGGTGGACGCCCTTGGCGATGTAGTTCCTGCCGCGGCTGCCGGCGTCGAAGACCTTGCCGTCGCAGACGAGGGCGTCGTCGGTGCCCAGCTCGCCCACCAGGTCTGCTTCTCCGGATGCGGAGCGCGGTTTGGCGTGGGTGATGTGGTTACCGTCGAGGTAGAGGAATCGCTGCAGGTCGAGGTTGTAGACCTCCTCGCCGCTGGCGGTGTTCGCCTTGAAACGGGCGTACAGTTCCTCGCGGTCGAACCACTCGAGCCGTGTCCGGTAGCGCTCCAAGGTGTGCAGGATGCTGCCCTGGGCGCCTACCTGCTCGCTCAGGAAGTCGAACAGCGGCTGCAGGACGTCCTGGGCGAACGCTCTCCACCCGTCCTGCATGGTGCGTTCCCCGCTGTAGGCCATGGCCATCCGCCAAACCCCGTCGCTGTCGTCGCGTGCGGTGCTCTCCGCGATGTCCTGCAGCAACTGCCAGACAAGACTCGCCCGCCCTGCTTCAGTACGGCTGTGCCAGGAGAACCGCACCCCGCGGCCGAGACCGGCCTTGAACGCTTCGTAGTCGAGGTCGGGTTCTTCTCGGAGTGCTTCAGCGAGCAGCCCTTGGAGCGCTGGCTGAGCCTCGATCCAGGCGACGGTCAGGTGGATCTCGTGGCCGGCGCTGGTGGCCGCGACGGTCACCAGCCTGCGCAGCCGCTCGCGGACGGCCACCTGCAGCTGCTGCTGATACTTCATCAGGAAAAGCCCTTCAAGGCACTGCGGAGCTGCTGTTCGATGACGGCGCCGGCCGTGTGGGCTGTCCCCGTGGCGTCCTGCAGTCGGATCAGGCTGTAACAGCAGGGGCAGCGGACGAAGCTCTGGACCGTGACTTCGACAAGCTGGATCCACAAGGGGTAGTGGCACTGCGGACAGGGGACTTCCAGGTCTGCGCGCAGTAGCCGGGTGCGGAGCGCTTCACTCACAGGGGGCATCCTCTCGTGAGGGTCTGACAGGGGGGACCGAGCCGATGGAACGGCGCTGCCGCCTCGCTGCACCCCTGCCTCATGCCGGTGCTGGGCCGGGGCGGTATCCGTACTGGTCCTCCAGGTCGTCGCGGTGCTCGTCGATGTCGTGCTTGAGGTCTTCGGCGGGGATGTGGGTCCAGGTGGCGAGGCTGTTCAGGGGATGCCTGCGTTCTGGGCGCTGCTGGCCACAGCGGTGACGGCTTGGTCGAGGGTGGCGATGGTCTGGTTGAGGGTGTCGAGCAACTGCCGGGTGGCGGTGGCGAGGGGTGCGGTGTCGTGGAGGTCGAGTGAGGCCAGCAGGTCGGTGGCGTCGCGGATCTTGTCGTTGATCCAGGTGCGTTCGGGGCGGGGGACGGTGGCGCGCCAGGTGATGGTGCCGTCGGCGCGCTGGGCCAGGGTCCGCAGCTGCGCCGCGACGGATGTGGGTTGGTCCTCGCGCGGGATCCACCAGGGGTCCAGTCCCCAGTCGCCGGGTTGCCCCATTCCGCGGCGGCGGCGCACGAGCGCTCCCCACCATCTGCTCAGGACGCTGCTGTCGGGGACGGCACCGGCCTGGCCGAGCCAGGGCCGGTCGAGCCTGCGTCCGAGTTCCTGTGCGAACTCTCCGTCGGGCGGGAAGAGCCGGATGCGTTCGGCGCCGCTGTCGCGCCACACCATCTCCGCGACGGCCGGGTCGAGCAGGGCCTCTGCCAGGGCCACGACTTCGGGGAAGACCACCGGTTCGCGGGCGACCGCCCGCCACCACCAGAACTGCGCCCCGCGTCACCGCCAGCCAGCTGGTGCAGGCGGGCGGGCCAGATCCGCTCGTCCGTCCACTCCAGGGCCAGGTCCCACCACTGGCACACCACTGCCCGCGCGACCGCGAACACCGCCTCCGGCGCCACCTGCGCCGCGGTGGCCCTTCGGACCACGGCCAGCCACCGGCGCTGCGCCGCCACGATGTCCGGGCAGCCGCTCAGGTCGAGGTGTTCCAGGTCGTGCCCCTCCCCGGCGCCCAGGGTCCAGCGCCGGTGGCGTCGGCAGACCCGCTGCCACCCCTCGCGGTACCGCATGGCGACCACCGGCTGCCCGGTGCGCCGGGCGGTGCACAGCCGGCACGCGTAGGCGACGGGGCCGTGGGCCGCTGCTCCGGACTGCCAGCCGGCCCTGCGGGCGCCCGTCGGTGACCGGGGCGCTGAACAGGGCCGGCCCGCCTGTCCAAGTGGGCAGGGCGCGTTCCAGGGTGGCGGGGTCGGCGCGGCACATGGCCGCCAGCAGGTCCTGCCCGGCGGGGTCGAGCAGCACTTCGGCGTCGGGGCGCACCCCGCTGGTGCCGGGGAGCGCGGGGATGGTTCCGCCACTGCCACGACGTCCGCAGGTCGGTGGCCGTCATGCCGTACCGGGCGGCGATCCTTCCCAGCAGAGACCACGTGGTCTCCGCCGGGAGCGGCGGGATCCGCAAAGCACCAGCCTGAGTCACAGAGTCCCTCTATCCCTTCGCCTCTGGACAGCTATCGAGCACCGCTACACCACCCGATCAGGGGCGCGCTATGGGCGGGCCGCGGGTGTGGGTAGATCAGCCGTGTGGCGTTGACGGTGGCCACCAGGCTGCTGCCGGCTTGCAGGCCGAGCTCGGCCAGCAGGGCCTGCTGGCCCGCTTCGAGCCCGTGGTAGCGGCGGCGCTGCTCCACCAGCCAGGACCTGGCCGATCGGTCCAGTCCAGGAAAGAGCGGACTCATGTCATCGCCGCCTACATCCCGCAGCTGCTGCTGTACCCGCTCGAAGGAGCGCTGCCACAGCAGGTGCCAGGGCGGGCACCACCACGGGTCGATCTGCGACAGAACAGCGGCGCGGTCGGCAGACAGCACACCGCGCCCCTGCTGGCTGCGGCGTCCGGCAAGCCATCGGCCCAGCGGGTATCCCTCGTGCACGGTCTTGGTCCCGACCCCTGCCAGGCTGCCGTGCTCGGCGACCCACCGCCGAGCATGGGACAGAGCTTCCTGCTCGCCAGCTCGCAGATTGCCGCCGCGGACGAGCAGCCCGCGCGGCAGCAGCATCGACGCCCAGTTCCGCCAGCAGACGTCGCTGCTCCGGATGCAGTTCCGGGTACCGACGGCACTGCAGGTACAACCACTCACCCAAGCTGATGCCAGTACCGGGAAATCCCTGCCGCGCGTCCAAGACGCCGTAATCCCGGGCATGGACCCTGGCCTGAGAAGCGAGTCCCAAACCGAAGGTAGGGTCACGTTTTCCCAGGTGAGGTGTGTGGCCGTCGGTCGGTAGGCATGCTCGGAGCGTCGTGTCGGTGCGGGGCGTGCTGGGAGGTGGCGGATGCCGTCGGTGCTGGGAGTGTTGGAGCGGCGCGAGCGGGTGGCGCTGGCCCGGGCAGAGGAGTTGCGGGCCGAGTTGGAGCGGCTTCAGGCTGCTGTGGCCGAGGCGGATGAGGCCGCGCGGCGCGCGGTTATCGCCCGCGAGGAGACGGTCGTGGCCTTGGCTGAGGCGGCCGAGGAAGCCGTCGTGGTCGGTGTGCCGGTGAATTTGCCGGCCGCGGGTGTTGCTGGGCCGCGGGTGGAGGTCCCGCTGTGGTGCGAGGGGGTGGGGATCGAGGTGCTGCCGCCCGAGTGCGCGCGGATCGTGGCCCTGGTCCAGGAGGATGCCGCCGGTGGCGGGGACGGAGTGCGGGCACGGGCGATGCGCGAGCATCTGGGCTGGTCAGCCAGTGATGCGCGGGAGCAGGCAGCGCGGTTTCGGGCGAAGCGGCTGGTCGAGCGGGGCTGGTTGACCGAGGGGCGGCCAGGGCTGTTCAGGCCGCGGGCCGCTTGACGCGGCGCGGTGCTGGTCGGCCGGAGCGGGCCAGGCGGCGGGTGGCCGGGATGCTCGCGGCCCACCAGGCCATCGCCTCGGCACTGTCGATGCGGGTCTCGTAGTCCCGGGCCAGCCGCCGGGCCCGGATCAGCCAGGAAAAACTGCGCTCCACGACCCAGCGGCGCGGAAGCACCACGAACCCCTTGGCGTCGTCGCTGCGCTTGACGACGGTCAGCGCGAGGGTCAGGACGGCGTGGGCGAAGGTGACCAGCCAGCCGGTGTAGGCGCCGTCGGCCCAGACCAGAGTGATGCGGTGGTGTTCGGCGCGCAGTTGTTCCAGGAGGTCGCGGCCGGCGTCGTTGTCCTTGACCGACGCGGCGGTGACGATCACGGCCAGCAGCAGGCCGAGGGTGTCCACGGCGATGTGTCGTTTGCGGCCGTTGATTTTCTTCCCGGCGTCGTAGCCGCGGGTGGCGGCGCCGACGGTGGCGTCAGCCTTGACCGACTGCGAGTCGATGATCGCGGCGGTGGGTTCTTCCTTCTTGC
Source organism: Streptacidiphilus sp. 4-A2 (assembly GCA_014284505.1). GTDB lineage: Bacteria > Actinomycetota > Actinomycetes > Streptomycetales > Streptomycetaceae > Streptacidiphilus. Next base: position 112,858 of record JAAFYY010000003.1, read on the forward strand.
CGGCCAGTTCGCGCAGCATCTTGCGCAGTCGGCCGTAGAGCTCCTTGGTGTAGTCGTTGTCGCGCCAGCGGCGGAAGAACCGGTATGCCGCTCGCCACTTGGGGAAGTCGGCGGGCAGGCCGGCCCAGCGCACGCCCTCGGTGACCAGGTAGCGCACGGCGTCGATCATCTGCCGGTGGCAATAGCCCTCCGGGCGGCCGCCGCGTCCGTTCAGCCAGGCCGGGACCGGCAGCAGCGGCCGCACGATCGCCCACTCCGCGTCGGTCAGGTCGGAGCCGTAGCGGCGGGTTCGGTCGGGCTGGTCAGCGGCATTCCCGAGCCGGTGTGCGAGGCAATCGCACGACATGCCGGAGCTGGACGCGGACGGAGCGAACACGGCACAGTGGGACACCAGGGCCTCCTGATGGTTCGTTGACTCGACATCACCGAACTGCGCAGGAGGCCCTTCTTCTATGCGCCGGCCGCGGAGCGATCACCCGAACGAGCCTGATAGGCACGGAAGTTCGAGTGTCAGTCGTGTCCCTCGGTTTGGGAATCGCTTCTGACCCCACACAGGGAACCAGCCCACGGCGCCCAGCGGGCCGCCAAACCTCCTGCCGAGGGGATTGCCATCGGTTACGGTTCCTGCAACCAGCCATCCAGTAAGCAGAAATGGCACCGCAGCACGCCAAGGAGACCATCCGGTGACCGTGCCGGAGCCCGGCCGTGAGGCGATGGCCGAGGGCATCGTGGAGCGGGTCGTCTTCATCGACGGCAACGGATTCACCGTGCTGCTCCTGGGCACCGGAGCGGATGAGCCCCTCAAAGCGTCAGGGGGAGTTCCTCCAGGGCGCCCAGCCGGGGGGAGCCTGTGCCTGACCGGCTCCTGGCGCCACCACCCCACCCACGGGATGCAGTTTGCCGCCACCGACTGCACCCACGCCCTGCCCGCCTCCCTGTACGCGATGCGCCGCCACCTCGCCTCCGGACTGATCAAGGCATCGGTCCCGAACTCGCCGACGCCATCGTCGCCGAGTTCGGCACCGCCCACCCATACAGGTCCTGGGACGCGCCCCGGGAGGACCATCAGATCGGCCCCGGCCGACACGCCCGCATCATCGAGGCATGGAAGATCCACCAGGACATCCGCGACCTGACCCTGTTCCTGCATGGCGCCCGCCCCGGCGGACACGCTCCCAGGATCTGCCACCACCTTTCCACCGAGACGGGCGACGCCACTGACCTGATTCAGCACTACGCCTACCGCCTGACCGAAGTCCGCGGTATCGGCTTCCACCACGCTGATGCCGTAGCCCAGTGACTCGGCGTCCCCCGGCAGAGCCAGCAGCTGCTGCGCGCCTGCCTCCTCCACGCCCTGGACCAGAGCGCGGCGCGGGGCCACCGCTACCTCCCCGAGTCAGCACTGCTACGTAGGCCGGTGCCCTGCTGGACCAGGACCGGGCGCCCATTTTCTGTCCGTGGGTGACACCGACCAACTCCCCAGCATCGGACGGGGCACGACCTCTTGTGCGTCCCCGCCATCGCCCGCACCGCCCTGCGCCACGTCTTCCGCCAGGAACAGGGCGGTGCGATCACCACCAACGCCCACCGCATCATCGCTTTTACGACGCGGCGAACCCGGCAGGGGCTGGGCCGGTCTCCACTGAGTATCAGGAGCGGGCCTCGCGACAGATCGCCCGTGGGGGTGGTCAATGCCGCAGGCTGGCTGCCGACCGGGTGAGTGCGGTTTTGATTCGGTTTCCGGCCCGGAGCAGGAAGCAGGTCGGTAGGAATACGGAGTCGGCGGAAAGCATGGCGAGGGAGAAGAAGGGGAGGCCCAGGACTACGGCGATGCAGAGGTGTTCCGTGAACATGACTGCCAGTAGGATGTTCTTGGCTTTGCGGTTGAGGATTGCGAAGGGGAAGAGGACCTGGATGAAGACGGTTCCGTAGGTGATGATGAAGACGGTTATGGTGCTGGCTGTCAGTAGGTTCGACAGAAAGGGCCAGACCTGGAAGTAGGCGATGTGGACGGGGAAGTAGACGGCGGTGCCGTGCTGCCATAGGCTACCTTGTATTTTTTCCCAGCCAGCGGTTCCGTAGATGATGCATACCTGCGCGGCGATGATGAGCATGGCGCAGTTGTGCAGCATGTTCCCGGAGAATTCCAGGAAAGTATCAAGGTTGCCCCCGGGGCTTTTGCGGTGTGCCCGGTAGCGCACGCCGCAGCCGAGCCAGATCGTCCAGAAAACTGTTGCCCAGCCGGCGAGTGGGGGCCAGGAGGTCGGCGTCCCGAAGCTGAGCATCCCGGGTGTGGCGAAACCTGTGGCCTGGCTGCCGGCCAGAAGCGCGCCGAGCAGTACCCAAAGGATGATGCCTGTGCGGTCTTCGGCCGGCAGGGTCCGTTCGCAGGCGCTTCTGCGGCGTGCGTCCAGCGACCAGACTTGCCCGGAGCGAGTGAATGCCAGGTAGACGGCCATCAGCTGCATTACATTGTCCCCGCCGTCACCCAGCCAGACATCGCGGTTCTCAATGGACAGGACCATGATCATGAAAAGTACGGACATCGTGCGGGTACGCCAGCCGAGCATGGTGAGAACGCTGACCACGATGGCGGCCGTATAGATGAGTTCGAACCATATGCGGTCGGGTGACCAGGCCAGGAGGGTGAAGGCGTGGGTCTGCGCGAGTTGCTGCCGCAAAAGCCCCGTGCTCCAAGGGCTCAAGTCCCCGTAGAGAAGCCGGCGGTTGGGCCACTCGCGCAGCAGGAACCCCCGAAGGTGAACGCAACGCCGATGCGCAGCAAGGCGGCCTGGTAGGGGGCGTTGGCCTGGGTGGTGAAACGCTCCCAACGACCCACGAATTGCTGCTTTATGTTGTAACCGGGTCGCACTGAGGCTGCCAGCGGCCTTTGCCGGGGGTGACCTTCAGGTGTAGCGGACGCTGTGGCGGTATCGCCGGCCGTCCCATGCGGAGAGCCGGGGAGTTGCTCACTGACACTGTCCGGGGTCATGCCAGCAGCCCGTCATAGTCGCTTGAGGACACATTCCACCAGGGCATGATGGTGAAACCGGACTGGGGCTGCCCCGGTGCGCCGGTCCATGCCGGACCGCTGACAGGTGTCTGTTCCTCCTCGACCTGGACCCGGAGGATCGGTCTGCCGTCCCAGTCCCTCCCAAGGCGCTGGAGTACTGCGCGCATCAGGTATTCCGCTGACATTCGGGCCTGCTGCTGTGCACTGCTTCCCTTTTGTCCGTCGTGGGTGTCGTCGTAGAACTGGGCTGCCCGGCGGAGGAGATTCTGATTGAGATGGCTGGGGAAAGGGTTGTGGCTGATCTCGGCGATGTCTGCGGCGGTGAGGTCGACCCAGGGGGAGTCCAGCTGTCCGCCGCTTTCGGTGACCTGGACGCGGGCTTCGATGTATACGTTGTCCTGGATCGGATTCGGGGCGAAAAGGTCCCAGTTCTGAGAGAAGACAGGATTCATGTAGCCGGTGATCTGACTGTTGAATTTCTGGGACACAGGATTCGCTGGCGCGAGATAGAGAAAGGTCGCTGTCAGGTGCCACAGGGTGGCCGATGCAAGAAGCAGGGCCAGTGCCGCGCACCCGATCGTGACAGAACGGGACGGCCCGGGTCGGCCGTCGCCGGCTGTCCCGGCGCCGGGCGGGCGTACTTCTGCGTGAAGTCCAGATGAGTTGTGGGCGGCGTGCTCTGTCATTTAGGAGCCGTTTCGAGGTGGAGGAGGTGTCTGCTGGTTTTGGGTGCTACCCGGGGACTGCACCGTCGGTCCGGGTGTAGGGATTGCGGAGGATGCTACGAGGCCTGCCCAGGCTCTTCCCGGCCCGCGCGAAGGATGGGATGCCGCGGCGACGACTGCGGCGTCCGACTGGAGACGTGTCCTGCGGTCACCCTTGCTTGCCTCCGGAGGCGGAGAGCAGTTTCAGTCGCGCCTGCAGGGCCGAGCCGACCGCCGTCTGACTTCCGGTCAGCTCGGTGACATTCCGGGGGGAAAATTCTCCGACGGTGCATCGGTGATGAGGAATCCAGTGTGCGGAGCACTCGCGGCCACGGTTCTCACCGCTGTCGCCAGACGTGTTCCGACCGTAATGATCAGATTGCACCGGTGGGCAACGAGTCCCGAGAGGTACGGCTGCGCCTGGCCGGGGGAGTCCCCTGGAATGGCTAGCTGCTGCAAGTTGAGATGCGCGGTGCCGGCTTCCTGCATGGCCGTCCAGGTGGGTGATGAATCGTCGGGTTTAGCTCCTGAGTCGTGGGCGAGGCAAGCCACAGCATTCTGGGAATAGTTATTTACTATTACTGCCGGGGGTTTTGTCTCTTGCGGCCATGAAATTCGGGCGATGACAACGAAGGCAATAATTACGGCTGCTCCGATTGCCATCCAGCCTTGCTTTGAGCGTGAGATTTCAAAACCGGGCAAACTGACTGCCATCCTTTCCATGATCTCTTGGCAAACTGTATGCGCCTGAGAGATTTCCACTGAATCCGCACCGGTACTGCAGGCGTACATCTCCCCCTCTCTATTTTTGCGGCCCGTTCCCGCCTGCCGTTCCTGTGGCAAGGCAGGGGAAGTGCATGCTAACCCACCCTTCCGATGGGTCATTGAAACCCGGAGGCGCCGTCCGCGTGCCGTGCCGCACCCCTGTCGGAATGCTCGCCTCCCCCTGTATTCGGCAAGTTTGTATGCAAAAGTAACCTTTGGTAAAAGTAAGGCAATGGTGAGCCTGGGGTAAGTAAAGTCCGTGCCGTATGCCCGGCGGGGGAGGATATTTCGCCCAAAGAGCCTGAAATATCTACATAACACCTCGGATACCTGCTTGCGTTGCGCGGCCCGGGCGTCGAAGATCGCCAACGGTCTTGATACGACCGGGCCTTGTGGGGTCTGTTTATCTGGGGGGCGGGTATGCGTCGGGCATGGCTTGTGCTGGTTGATCGGATCGTCGGTCGAGACTGGCTTACCTTTCGACGGCCGTCAGGCCGGGTGAGGGCAGCCCTGTCGTTACGGCGCGAGCGTCCTCTGAGCAGTGTCCTTGCCCTGCTGACTGTGCTGACGGTGCTGCTGACGCTTGCCACGCAGTCCGCGGGCTCCCTGGCGACCGCCCAGGCGCAGAGCAAGGCCATGGTGACGCCCAAGCAGCTCACAGGTTCGGCGGCCGGGCGCAGCCACCGGGCAAGCGCGGCAAGTACCACGGCGAAGTCTGCCGGCGCGAGCACCCAGCACCAGCTGGGCAAGGGGGAGTTGGCTGCGCTCGCGGCGGCGCGCGGGGTTGGCTCCGCACGCTCCTCGAATGCCGCACCCCGCCCGCGCGACCGCACGGGTCACCCCGCCGGCCGGCATCACGCATCAGTTGCACGGGCCGTCCGATGCGGGCAAGGACGATTCCGCCGCGACAGGGGTCCCCGGCCCTGCTACCGGGAAGGAAATCCCCTCGCAGCGCACCGCCACGACCTCAGTGTTCCAGAACCCGGACGGCACGCGCACGATGCGCGTGTACAGCCGGCCGGTGCACTACAAGCAGGCGAACGGCACCTGGGCGGACATCGACACCGCACTGGTCTCGCAGGGCGCGGACGGGCGCTGGTCGGAGAAGGCCAACGCACAGCTGCCCTCGTTCGCCGGCCGGGCCGATGACCCGCAGCTGGTGTCGATAGCCCTCGATGCCACACACAGTGTGGCCTACGGCCTGCAGGGCGCGGCGCCGGTCGCGGCCCGGGTCAGCGGCAGTACGGTCACCTACCCCGGCGTGCTGCCGTCCGCCGACGTGGTCTACAACGCACAGGTACAGGGCATCAAGGAGTCCTTGATCCTGCACAGCGCGGCCGCGCCGACCCGCTGGGTCTTCCCCCTCCACCTGGCCGGTCTGACCCCTTCGCTGGACTCCCATGGGGACGTGGTCCTGACCGACGCCGCAGGCACGGTGCTGCTGACCATCCCGCGCGGCTTCATGGAGGACTCCTCCGTCAACCCTGGCTCCGGTGACGGCGCGACCTCCGACGGCATGTCGTATGCGCTGACCACCGAGGACGGGGCGCCCGCGCTGTCATGACCCTTGACGCCTCTGTGGCTCCACGCGCACCCGGGGCCGGGTGTTCCCGGTGCCGTCGACCCTACCTCCGACTTCCAGCAGAACACGGACACCTCAGCTACGTGGAGGACACCAACGGCACCGTGGTGGGGTGGTGGCAACACTAGCCCCCTCCTCTCAAGCAATCCGGATAACGACCTGCTGAAGGTCGGTTCCTGGGAGGCCGGGCAGAAAGCCAATAGCTATCTGTGGTTCAGCTCGATCGGCTCCTCCACACTGATGAACGACTACATCGAGTCGGCCGGTGTGGCGCTGGACGAGGTCTATGCATCGAATGCTCCCAGCACGAGGTCGACGTCGAGGAGATCACCGCCAACTGGGACCCAAAAACCTCACTTCCTTTCCTGGGGTATCGATCGGCGCACAGATCGGCAAGGGCGAGTTTGCGGCCGGGACCACATGCAGCAACGGCCCGCAGTGGGAGGCCATTGACTGGGCGACAACACCGCCGCCGCCGGGACGCAGCTGGTGCAGAGCTGGGCACACGGTGGAGCGAACTGGGGCCTGGCGCTGACGGCCGATGACAACGACATCGACGCGTGGAAGCAGTTTGCCAGCTGGGACTCCAACTACCCGCCCTACATGTATTGTCACCTACAGCCCCTACGGTGCCTCCTACGCTCCGGCCCGCTCCTACACCCCGCCAACGTACAGCGCCAACGGTTCTGAGTCGGTCACCTTGACCAACACGGGTGCCACCGCCTGGCCGTCCGGCTCGACAGTGCTGAAGGCGGACGTCTACAACACCGCAGGGGAAGAGTTCCCACCAGCGACGCCGGTGCGCGGTACCGGCGACGGCCGCGAACGGTACCGCGACGGTCACCGGTGTACTGCCTGCCCTGCCCGCTAGCGACAACGCGGACACCGCGTGCTGGGACCTGTACGTGGGCGGCGTGTCCCTCAATCAGAAGTACGATGTCACGCCGACCTGTGTGTCGTTCACCGTCCAGGACACCGCTCCCTCCATCACCTCGGCCCAGCCGCCGTCCGATACGACGGTAGGAGAGCTGTCCCCGCAGTTCTACGCGACTGGCAACGACCCGGACAACTACCCCGGCATGGGGCTGGAGTTCGAGTTCCAGGTCTACACCAACCCGTCTACGGGCAACCCGGCCCTGGTCGTGGACTCGGGGTGGGTCCCCGGGATCGTGGCAGGTGCCGATAGGCAACCTGCTGTGGAACGCCGACTACCTGTGGCAGGTACGGGTCAGCGACTACGACGCCGCGGGACTGTGGTCCAACCCGGCGCTGTTCGCCACCACTGTGCAGCAGCCCCTGATGACCGGCCAGCTGGGAGGAAGCAGCACCGCCGCTGCCGGGCGAACGTTCGACCCGCTGTCGGGGGACTACAGCACCCAGGTCACCGACGCGAAGGTCAACGTCGTCGGCCCGCCGCTCCAGGTGACCCGCTCCTACAATTCGCTGGACCCGCGCACCAGCGGCCTGTTCGGTGCCGGCTGGTCCAGCCAGTGGGACATGCAGGTCCAGCCGGATGCCGACAACTCCGGCGGCGTCGTGGTCACCCAGGCCGACGGCCAGCAGGAGCGATTCGGCCGCAACGACTTCGCCCTGACCCAGACGACCAGCGTGGGCAAGGTCAGCGGTGGTGCCAGCGACGACATCGTGGCTGTGGACCGCAGTGACGGCGGGCTGTACATGTACAGCGCTCCCGGCTACTCGGCCGTCACCAGGAAGCAGATCGTCGGGGACTGGTCTCAGGAGATCACCGGCAGTACCGACGCACTCTCATGGGGCACGCCTGACGGACTACACCGGAGGTGACGTCACCGGCACCGGGTCAATGATCTGCTTGCCGTCGATCCGGGCTCGGGCCCTGCTGGAGTTCGCATCCGTTCCAACAAACAACTGCCCGCCCCCAGGCGAGCCGGGGTCCGGGTCTGGGTGCATTGACCAAGGCGGAGGTCCGTTCCAGCAGTGGACGCTGATCGGCGGCGGCACGAACTGGAACACCATGTCCAATCTGACCATCACCCGTCCCTCGACGGCGGGACCGGTCGGGACTTGGTCGCTATCCAGAACTCGACCGGTGAGCTGTTCGCCTACCCCTTCGACTCCAGCGGGAACCTGGGCGCCGGCGTCGAGATCGGCACCGGCTGGGGCGGCATGCAGCTGGTGGGTGGCACTTTCCATGGCAAGCCGGGCATCGTCGTCGGCATCGACGCCGTCACCATCGGTGGTCTCCTGGAACTTGTCACCAGCAATGGCGCGAGCACCCTGAGCACCAGTACTCTCGCTGCGCCGCAGACCCTGTCTAGTGGCTGGAGCCAGGAGACGAGCCTGACCGCGGTCAACGGCATCACCGCTGACAACGGCACCGACATCGCGGCCGCCGACCCCCTGACCGGAATCTCCTACCTGTACCACCAGGCCGACAACTTCATCCCCACCGGACGTACCGACCTGGGTATGGACGTGTACACCCCGCCGGCCGGCGTCGACCAGGACCTGTTCCATCAGTCCGACGGCAGCTGGCTGCTGCGTGACCAGGACGGAACCACCTACACCTTCGGCGGCGCCGGGGCCCCGGCCGGGAAGCTCTCCCAGATCACCGACAAACAGGGCCGCACCCAGGTCCTGAACTACACCAACGGGCAACTGTCCACCGTCACCGACACCACCAGCGGCCGCACCCTGCACGTGACCTGGAACGGCGCTGGCACCACGTCGCGTCGGTCTCCACCGACTCCGTCACCGCCACCGGCTCAAACCCGCTGACCTGGACATACACCTACAACACCAGTGCCGGCGGCAATCCAGACGAACTTGATGAGGTCTGTGCCCCGCCCACGGGTGGCAACGCCGCACCTCGTGCACTACCTACAACTACACCTCCGGAACGTCCTCGGATCGCACTACCGCACCACGGTGATGGACGCCGACCCGGCATCCTACTGGCGCCTGAACGACCCCGCCGGAACCGACACCGCAGCCAGCGAGGTCACCGCAAACGAGGGCAGCGACAATGCCGCCTACAAGAATGTCGTCCTGGGGACGGCAGCCGGGCCACTGCGGGATCACCCACCACGGCTGCCACCTTCAACGGAACCAGCGCATCGCTGACGCTGCCCTCCGAAGCGCTCAAGGACACCTATCTTTCCGTCGGAATGTGGTTCAAGGCCTCCGGTCCAGGCATTCTGATGGAGGAACAGAACCAACCCTGGGATCTACCACCGCACCCAGCGACGCCTCTCCAGTGCTGTATGTCGGCACCGACGGGATGCTCCGTGGAGATTCTACGGCTCGGTGATCGGCAACAATCCGATCACCACAAGCACCAAGATCAACTATAACGTCTGGTACTACGCCGTACTCACCGTGGCCGGAACAGCCAGACCTTGTACCTGGACGGCACCGCCGTCAACAGCACCCCACTGCCCGGTGCCGTCGGCCATACTGGACATGAGCTACACCACCGTCGCGCCGGCTACACAAGGGCTCCACCTGGCCGTCGGCACCGACTGCCGCCGCTGACGGGAACAACTACTTCAGCGGACAGGTCGCCGAGATCGCCCTCTACCAGCACTCGCTGGGCGCGCCGGCGATTGCCGAGCAGTATGCCGCAGCGCAGAACCGGCCACCGAGCTCACCGGCATCACACTGCCTACGGGCAAGCAGGCCGCAGCCGTGTCCTACGACGCGGTCGATGACCGGGCGCGCAGGTCACCGACGCCAACGGCGGCGTGTGGACGCTCGACAACCATCGACCGTCTCCGGTTCCACCCAGGAGTTACGGGCCGCAGTGATGGCCTCGCAGCCGTCCGGGTACTGGCGCCTGTCCGACGGGTCTGGAACTGAGGCCGCCAAACCAGATCTACCCGCGCCCCACACCCAACGATGGCACTTACAGCAATGTGACGCTGGGCACGACCGGACCGTTCGCCTTCGAGTCGGGACGGCCGCTACCTTCGACGGGTCCACCTCCTGGTTGCAGGTTCCGCCGCCAATATCCCGCGGCAGGGACCGGGCACGATCAGCCTGTGGTTCAAGACCACCACGGCGGGTGTGCTGTTCTCCTACCAGTCCTTCCCGATCGGCACCGCGCACACCGCCGGCGTCGACGCTTGGGACCGGCCCTGTACGTGGGCACGGACGATACCTGCACGGCGAGCTTGGCATAGACAACGCCGCAGACACCCTGGCTTCCACGGTCAAGGTCAACGACGGCAAATGGCACTTCGCTGTCCTGGACGCGACCGCGACCAACTCCCAGACCCTCTATCTGGACGGCGCTGTCGCTGCAGGCCCGCTTCAGCGGCACCATCGTGCCCAACGGCACCGCCCGCCTACATCGGAGCGGGCGCGACGGCGGCAGCTGGCCCGCCGTGCCCACCGACCCGGACGGTCACTTCAACGGCCAGATCGCCGACGCCGCAGCTTTCCACAGGGCCTGACCGCAAGCCAGATCCAGGACCTGCACAGCACCGTGCCGCCGCGGCCCCCTCCGGCGACCAGACCCTGTACAACAGCGCCGTCCTTGACGCACACCCCCTCGGCTTCTGGCCCCTGGACGACGCCAGCGGCAACCAGGCGGCCGAAGAGGTCACCTCGGCGGCCCGAACAGGAGAACCAGGGCACCTACGCCGGCACCGCCAGCTCCATCGCCGGCCCCTGGGCTTCGGGAAGCGCTACCGCGACCGGCTTCGACGGACCGACACTACGTTCAGCTCCCCGGCAGCGTAGCGCCGTCCTCGGACCCGCGAGCGTCGAATTGTGGTCAAGGCCACCGGCCCGGAGTGCTGTACTCCTACCAGTCGATCCCCCTGGGCGCAGCCCACACGGCAGGTGTGAACCGCTGGAACCCGGCGCTGTACATCGGCACCGACGGCAAGCTCTACGGAGAGCTGGGCGACGGCACCATCACCCCACCGTTTCCACCAGTGCCGTCGACGACGGCAAGTGGCACCAGGCTGCCCTGGTCGCCAACGGCACCACCGAGCAGCTCTACCTCGACGGCGAGCCCACCGGCACGCGGTCAGCGGCACGATCACTTACAACGGCGAGAGCTACGCCTACCTGGGGGCGGGGACCGACGACGGCTCCTGGCCCAATCATCCCAATGACGTCAGCGGGCATCTGAACGGTGCCCTGGCCGACTTCGCCGCCTACGACTACGCGCTTGACCCGGCGTCCATTGCCTCGCAGTACACCACCGTGTCCTCGCCGACCGTGGCGGGCAGCATCGGCACGGACGCCGCCAGTGCCTACCGCGACCAGATCGTCCAGGCCGATCCCATCGGCTACTGGCGCCTGGACGACCCCGACCGCGCGGCCGCAGCCCGGCCACCGACGAGCTGGGGACATCCCTGCCCGACCCGTACGCGGGGACCTACGGCAACGTCACCTTGAACGGCGGCGGCATCGGCCCCTCCGGCAACCCGACGAGGGCTCCGCCACCTTCAACGGCACCAGCTCCTCACTGCAACTGCCCGCCAACGCCGCTCCCACCAGCGGACCAGCCACAATCGAACTGTGGTTCAGAACCACTACAGCGGGCATCCTGTACTCCTATCAGACCGCCGCACTGGGATCCTCCGCGAGCTACTGGAACCCAGCCCTGTACGTGGGTACCGACGGCAAACTCCACGGCCTGTTCGTGGACGTCGCCGGTAGTACCAGCGACTGCTGACCAGCAGCACCGCGTCAACGACGACAAGTGGCACCAGGCCGTGCTCAGCGCCACAGGAACCAGCGAGACGCTCTACCTCGATGGGCCCAGCAGGCCACCGAGTCCAAGGGCACGCTCCAGTTTCAACGGCAGTGCCTATGTCTACATCGGCGCCGGCACCATCAACCCCAGTTACTGGGCCGACGCCCCCGCCTGCGCGCCAGCTGCACGAATTACTTCAACGGTGCCATCGCCGAGGTCGCCTACTACCCCAGCGCCCTCAGCACGGCCGACGTACTGGCTCACTACAAGGCCATGGCCTCCGCCGCCAGCCCCACCCTGGTCACCACCGCCACCGTCACGGACCCCGGCGGCAACACCCTGACCTACCAGTACAACGCCATCACCGAGCAACTGCTGGCCTACACCGACGCCTACGCGCACACACCCGCTACACCTACGACAACAACGGATTCCTTCAGACCGTCACCGACCCTGACGGGCACACCACCACCACCGTCCATGACCGCGCGGCAACACCACCTCCACCACCACCTGCCAAAGCCCAGCAACTGCCAGACCAGCTACGCACGTTCTACCTGGACTCCACCAACGGGTCGATCCGCAGAACGACGAAATGCTGACCAGCTCGGATGCCCGCTCGGCCAGTGGTACGGACACCACGTACACCACCACCTACAGCTACAACACCGTTGGCCAGCCGACGACCGCCAGGCAGCCAAGCGGACGTACTGAGGGTGACCAGTACACCATGGGCACCGAGACAGCGGCCGCCGGACTGAGCCAGCCGGTCTGCTGGCCGTCAGCAGCGACTGGAGTGACAACCGGCCGACGACGTACAGCTACTACAGCAACGGCGACCTGGCCAAGGAGATCTCCCCATCAGGGCTGACCACCACCTATACCTATGACAACCTGGGCCGGGTCCTGACCAAGACCGAGGTCTCCGACACTACCCGGCCGGTCTGGTCACCTCATACACCTGGGACGGCCAGGGCAACCCGCTTACCGTGACCGACCCGGCTACCACGACGCCAACACTGGTAATAAGGCACACACCCAGCAGACCAGCTACACCTACGACGCCGACGGCGACACCCTGACCCAGACCGTCTCCGACCTCACCGGCGGCGACAGCGCCCGCACCACCACATGGCAGTACAACTCGAATAACGACCAGGTCAAGCAGGTCACGACCCGGCCGGACGCACCACCCAGTACACCTACGACGCTACGGCAACGTAGCCAGCACCACCGATGCGGCAGGCACGGTCTACGACTACACCTGGTCCCCGATGGGGCAGCTGCAGAGACCGCGATCGCCAACTACACCGGCAACCCGACCGACCCGCTCTCCGCCCGGCTCCAGGTCACCGACTCCCGCGCCTACGACCCGGCCGGCCGTCTGGCCTCCGACACCGACGCGATGGGCCGCACCACCTCCTACTTCTACAACGACGACAACACCCTGGCCGAGATCGACCTCACCGGCTTCCATAACACCGATGGCACCGTACGCAACGTCGTTGAGGAGCAGAACAGCTACGACAACGCCGGGCACCTGATCCAGCAGGTCACCGGCGGCGGCAAGACCACCACCGACGCCACCTACGACGTCGACGGCCAGCAGACGTCCACCACCCTGGACCCCGGCGGCCTGGACCGGGTCACCAGCTACACCCTGGACCTCGACGGCCAGGCCACCACCGACAAGGTCACAGGTGGCGGTCAGACCCGCGAGACCGACTACACCTACGACGCTCTGGGCGACGTCCTCACGCAGACCGTGGTCAACAGCTCGCCGGGATCACCAGGGAATTCGGTAACCAGCTACACCTACGACGAGCGTGGCCTGCCACTGACGGAAACCTCCCCCAACGGTAACGCCGCCGCAGCAGCAGCCATCGCCGCCGCCACCACGGCAGGCGACACCTCAACGGCCGCTGCTGCCGCAGGTACAGCCGCCGCCGCTGCCTTCACCACCGGCTTCACCTATGATCCGATGGGCCAGCTCACACAGATCACCGCGCCGAAGGTTGGCCTTACTTCCTACATCACCACATCCAACACACCCACCACCACGACTGCCGATGCGATTACCGGCATCGGATACGACACCTTTGGCGACACGACATCCACCGATGATCCCGACGGCAACCTGATCACCTACACCTATAACGCTGACGGCCAGCCGACAGCGGAATCCCAACCGGCCTACAAGGCCCCGAACTCCACGAGCCCGGTCACGGCCAGCACCGTGATCCAGTACGACAGCCTGGGCCGACCCTACAGCTCCACAGTCGACCCCTCCGGACTGAACCGGACCACGACCACCACTTACGATCAACTCGGCGACGTGGTCCAGATGGCAGAGCCCAAGGTGTCCGGCGGCACCCCTACGTGGCAGTACTCCTACGACCTCGACGGCGAACTGCTCTCCACCCAGAACCCCAACGGGGCCGTCACCCGGGCAACCTACGACGACCTGGGGCGGACGATCACCTCAACCCAGGTCGTCGGCCAGCCCACACCCGCCGCGGATACCACCAGCTTTACCTACGACGACGCAGGCGATCAACTCAGCTTCACCCCACCGGCACCCGAGGGCACGACCAGCTACACCTACGACGCCGCAGGCGACAAGCTCACCGCCACAGACGCCCTGAACAACAGCACCTCCTACGGCTACGACCTCGCCGGTGACCTGGTCAGCACGAAACTGCCGGACCAGACCACAGCCACCAACACCTACGACCAGGCCGGCAACCCGACTGCAACGAGCAACCTCAGCTCCACCGGCGCGGTACTTTCCAGCACCTCGGCCACCTACGACGCCGACGGCAACCAGCTCACCACCACAGACGCAAATCAGGCCACCACCAGCTACAGCTACAACGCCGTCGACGACCTCGTGCAGGAGACGCAGCCCACCACCGCCTCCCACAGCATCATCAGCAACTTCGGCTATGACGGCGACGGCAACCGGACCGCGTACACCGACGGCAACCAGCAGGCCACCTACTACACCTACAACACCCTCGGCCTGCCGGAATCCACCATCGACCCGGCCACGCCCGCCTACCCGGACCCGGCCAACCGCACCTACACCACTAGCTACGACACCGCAGGCGAACAGGTCCAGCAAACCCTTCCCGGGGCGTCACCACCAACTCGACCTACGACGCCGACGGCAACCAGCTCACCCAGACCGGCACCGGAGCACAGGCAAACACCACTGCCCGCACCTTCACCTACACGCTCGGCGGACAAACCGCCACCGCCACCGCCGGCAGCTCCAGCAACACCTACACCTACGACGACCGCAGCAATCTGCTCACCTCGTCAGGGACGTCCGGCAACGCCAGCTATACCTACAACGCCGACGGCAACATCAGCACCCGCACCGACACCGAAGGCACCGCCACCTACGCATACGACGCTGACGGCCGCCTGACCACCGCAAGCGAGCCGCTGACCGGCACCGGCATCACCTACGGATACAACAATGTCAACGAGCTCACCTCCACCAGCTACAGCACCGGCACCGCCACTCGAACCCTGGGCTACGACCAGCTCCACCGCATCACCAGCGACGTCCTGACCAACCCCAGTGGAGCCACCGAGGCATCCGTCACTTACGGCTACAACAACGACAACGACCTCACCAGCAAAACCGTCACCGGCCTCGCCGGTGCCGCAAACAACACCTACACCTACGACCAGGCAGACCGCCTCACCTCCTGGAACAACGGAACCACCACCGCCCAGTACGCCTACGACGACGACGGAAACCTCACCCAGTCCAACGGAACCACCAGCACCTACGACGCCCGCGACCGCCTGGTCAACTCTGCAAACACGACCTACACCTACGACCCGCGCGGCAACCTCGCCACCACAACCACCAACGGCAACACGATCACCTCGGTGTATGACGCCTTCAATCAGCTCATCGACGAAGGAACCAACGCCTACACCTACGACGCCCTGGGCCGGCTGACCACCGCCAACACCAACGCGTTCAGCTACGACGACCTCACCGACAACATCACCTCCGACGGCACACAGACCTTCGATAGCGACCCCGACGGCAACCTCGTCGCCCTCAAGACCAGCAACGGCACCGCCGGACTCACCTACAACGACCACCACGACGACCTCGTCGCCACCTACACCCCCAACGGCACCACCCTCAACGGCACGGCTAGCTACACCCCCTGGGGACAGACCACCGCCACGATCAACGTCACCACAGACCTCGGCTACCAGGACGACTGGACCGACCCCACCTCCCAACTCGTCAACACAGCAGCCCGCTGGTACGACCCAGCCACCGGAACCTTCACCTCCCGCGACTCCACCAACCTCGACCCCACCTCAACCGTCCAAGCCAACCGCTACACCTACGCCGACGACCAGCCCCTCGACGCCACCGACCGCAACGGCCACTCACCCGAGTTCCACGTAGGCCCGTCCGACTGCGTGGAAGGAATCCTCTGCCGCTACGCCGGAGCTGGCGGCATGAATCAGTCAGGAGCGTCCAGCGGTAGCGAAGGAAGCCTTGGCGGCGATGGGGGCCCTGACACCGGCAATCCGAGCGGCGGCAGCGCCGGTAACACCTCCGGAACGACAGGAGCGTCGACTGGTAGTACATCTGGTGGCGGCGGCCAGAATGGCGGCGCCGGGGATAGCGGAAGCACCTGGGGCGCTGGCACTGATGGCTCGACAGGCGGAGGGACCGGCGATGACGGCTGGCAGGCGCCTCCGCCCCCGCCCCCAACCGCTCAGCAAGGCCTGAACGAGGAACCTGGCGATAGCAGGCCTACAAGCAACAAGAACCCCAACCCTAATACCGACAACAAGATCACGCAGCAAGACCCCACCAAGCCCGGCAACAGCAAAGACGACCCCTTGAAGGTCGGGGCCAAGGCCAACACCCGTGCCGATGGAAAGAGCTACACCCCGAGTCAGGGCAGCACGACAAATACCCAAGAAACCTCGGATGAGACCAACTCCTCCGACGAGTGCGCCCCCGACGACGTGTTCGACGTGCTCGCAGGTGCCGAGTCACCGTGCCTGCCTTGTGGGCCTGGGGCGGCTCCCAATGCTACGTTCCATTGGGACTCCGGAAGTCAGCACGCGTCAATTACTGTGACGTCCGGGGGACGGACGGTGACAACTGATGCGTATCCCCAATATGTAGAGCCACCGTGGGGTGGCCTCGAGAGTCTCAATGTTCCTCGTATTGTGGCGGCTCCGGCAGAAGGGGAAGGGGTGTTTGCGAAATATTTCACGCTGCCGAACCCAGAGGGTGCCCTAGAGTACATAGATGAGTCGTTTAAAACGCCACCTTACATGTTCGGCGAATGGAATAAGGTGGATAATAGTTGCATTACCTATTGTTCTGATGTTCTCAGAAATGGAGGTCTGGATGAATATCTCCCGGGTGAGCCGGGTACTTCCCTCCTCCGTGGATGCATACCGCCAGAGTTGTATGGAAGGCAAGGTGGCTGATCAGATGGACGCATATGTGAATCCATATCAGGTATTTATCGATGTACTCGCTCATCGCTATTCGGGTGCACAGCGCCGAGCCCTGACTGGAGATTTGATCGCCGCCTATGCGGAAATTAACCATCTCTTGGCGCGGACCAAAGGCAAACTGAGAGGGGCTGTGTGGTCTGACTGCGCCGCTGAACTTGAGAGATGCATGAGTCTTTATGGAGCTGCGTGGCGGCGGTTTTCTGCAGAGATTTTCGACGGCGACACTTGCGATGATGGTGCGAGTATCTCCCCGTCTCCTTTGCTGGGGCCGGAGACGACGCAGGCCTTTCAGGAAGCCGCAGAAGGGCTCCGTGCGGTGCTCGACGCCATGAGGAGAGAGTCTCGCCTGATTGGCTGTGAGAGTTGGATTCGCTAGTGTCCCGTGCCTGAAATTCGATGCATATGTGTAGCGTTGCTCCGTGGCGCGAATGGACGGCCGATGGCCAAGCTGACATTGACGGACGAGGAATGCGAGACATTGGTCTGCTGGTCGCGGCGGGCCAAGTCTTCACAGGCACTGGCACAACGCTGCCGCATCGTTCTCGGCTGTGCGGACGAGAAGTCGAACCGGGTGGTCGCCGATGAGCTGGGCATCTAGCAGCAGACGGTCGGCAAGTGGCGAAGGCGTTTCCTGGAGAGCCGGCAGGAGGACCTGGCCGACGAGAAACGACCCGGCGCCCCGAGGAAGATCGGTGATGACCAGGTCGAGGACCTGGTCATCGCCACGCTGGAGCGCACTCCCAGGGGCGCGACCCACTGGTCGCGCGCGTCCATGGCCGCCAAGGCGTGCAGGGCGGCCTCGATTGGTTCGCCGACGTGCTTCCCGGCGAGCCGGTGGTGTTCGACGCTCCAGACTGCCAACGACCGCTCGATGCGTCTCGCGGCGAAGCTGGGATTCACCGAGGTGGAGCGGTTCGAGGAGCACGGCGCCGAGCAGTGGCTCAGCGTGTGGTCCTCGGTCACGCCGTCCAGTTGAGCTCGTGCCCGGCAGCTTGGATGCACAGCGCCAGCGTCCAGCGGGTCGGTGAGCGGTGCGGACGCCGCCGGGTCGCGGGCCGATACGCCAGGCCGGCTTTCAGGGCCGGCAGCGCATGCGGGGCCAACGCACCACGGTCCCGGACTCGCGCGCCGCCTCACGGGAGTTCGGGCCCGACCCGGTGGTGGTGGACACAGGCTGGTGCGGCGACATCACCCACATCCCCACGCAGGAGGGCTGGCTCTACCTGGCCACCGTCATCGACAGCGCCTCGCGGCGCGTCGTCGGCTGGGCAACCGCCGACCACCTGCGTACCGAACTCGTCGCCGATGCCCTGCGAGCCGCCTGCCACAACGTCGACCCGACGGCCCAGTGGCCTTCCAGTCGGATCGCGGCTGCCAGTCCACCAGTCGCGAGCTCACCGACCTGGCAGGTGTGTTGGGAGTCAGGCTGTCGGTCCGTCGCACTGGGCAGTGCTGTGACAATGCGCTCGCCGAGTCCTTCTTTGCGACGCTGAAGCGGGAGTTGCTCGGCGGCAGGCCGTGGCCCACCTGGGCAACGGCCCATACCGCGATCTTCGAGTGGATCGAAGGCTGGTATAATATGTGCAGGCTGCAGAGCAGCCTTAGCTACCGCAGTCCCGCCGAGTACGAGACCGTCCTTGCGGCCTGACCGCCACAACCGCAGTGTGTCCGTCAAAGCGGAGCAAGCTCAGCCACGTCATAGATTTAGGGGCTCTGGCTCAAGTTCCCGGTGATGCTGGTGATCCCGAGAAGCCCGGTATTGCATCAGTCGGCTTCCCGTTGACTACAGGGCCCCCGAGATCGCCAACAGCATCAGGTCCGTGATCGACCGACAACCAGTGTCCCAGCCGGGTCATTGGTTTCAGTCGAAGGCTACGACGAGTCGGACGGTCTGGTCACCGATGCGGTCCGCCAGGGCCTTCATGATAGAGAAGAACTGCGGCCAATGGGAGTCCGAGCCCAGGAGGGTGCGGGCAGTCATCGGTTTGTATCTGATGTGCAGGTCGTCGGCGGTCCATTCCAGGTGTTTGGTCGAGGGGGTCCGGGCCGGTGGCGGTGGTCTGACGGCAGTGGTCACGTCGGCGGGTCGGGGGGCCGGGACGAGCCGCTCGTGCAGCGGTGCGGGCAGCTACAGCTTTAACCAGGTCAGCCGTCCAATGAAGTGCTCTGGCAAGGGGGTTGGATCAAGGTCGGCGAGCTGCGCCCGGGTCACCCAGGTCGCCCCGTTCAAGTCCCCTTCGGCTACGGACGGATGCAGCCGTGCGTGCAGCCAGGTCGGCCGGCAGTCCGCGGTCGGCAGCGAGGGGAATGCCGGCGTGGTTCCTTACGTCGAACGGAAACCCGAAGGCCGCATAGTCGGTCTGGTGGCACAGGGGCCACAGGTCCATCGCGGCAACCCATGGCTCGCCCTCGTGGAAGTCGGTGCTGGCGCCGGGGTGGCGAGATTCAATGCCCCCGTGGATGTCCGTGCCCATGCCACTGGACACTGCAAGCCTTCGCCGGCGGGTGCTCGTGGTTATACGTCGGGGTCAATGAGGGAGGAGAGCAACTGCCATCGAGCAGGCTCCCGTGAAGGACGGGTGCTCGGGATGGACGTTCCGGCCCCCCGCTCCTGCCCTGGTCTGTCCCTCCACGCAGACCGGCCTGTGTTCTGAGGGTGCTTGCCAGATGTGCATGAGAGCACGGAAAGCTAGTTGACGGCAGGTCAGGTCGGGTCAGGGGCTCGGGTCTCTCGCCTGCTTGGAGCCGCTGGTCAACCACTCGGTGCGGAGTGCCGGTCGTTGCATCGAGGGCCTTTGGCGATGGTGGCCTGTAGAACGGTGCCTGGGTGGCTGGGGCTGGGGAGGTCCCAGTTGGTGGCGAGTGCGTGGATGATCTGCGTGCTCAGCGTGTCGTCGGCGTCCAGGAGGCTGCGGGGCTGCACGGACGGATGTGCTGTGTCGGTCAGGTTGAGTGTGCAGGTGACGGTGTCGCTCTGCTCGGCCAGCCCGATCCATCCGCCGGGGGCCCGGCCGCGGGGCCTTGTGATGCGGATGGCTTGGAGGAGGAGTTCGTGGGCGACGCTGGTGACGGTCTCGGCCTGCTGCGGCAGATGCCACCAGCTCAGGGTCGCGCGGGTGAACCTACGGATGTCGGCGAGATTGGCGGGGGTCCAGGTGACCTTGTGGGCGGCGAAGGCGGGCACACCCAGTCCCATGGCGAAGCCCCAGCGGTAGCGCCCGTCCAGGGGGGTGGCTGGGTAGTGGGAGGAGTGCACGTCATCTCCCGGCAGGGGGTGGCTTTCTGACCAGGGTAGCCGCCGGGAGCACTCGTTTGGGGGACTTTCCCGGCGGCCGCTGGTCGCTAGTATTCCCAGGACCCGGCCCCGTGCAATTGCATATGCGATTTCAGAATCGAACATCGGGGTTCTCTGTGCACGTCGACGGATTTCCCGGCACGGGGTTTTCGAACAGTATGGCGAGAGGTGTGACGATGCGAAGCATCCGGAACGGCGTGTCGGCTTCCCAGCTGGGGGAGGTCGCCTGGCTCAAGAGCAGCGCGAGTACGGCGCAGGGGAACTGCGTGGAGATGGCCCCGCTCGACGGTGGCGAGGTCGCGGTCCGCAACTCCCGTGACCCGCACGGTCCCGCACTGGTGTTCACACGCCCGGAGATCGCAGCACTCGCGGTCGGCGTCAAGGCCGGGGAATTCGACTTCCTGACGGTCTGAATATCCCACAGATAGTAGGTGATGCGGGGGACGTGCGGGCCCGGTTCTGGGATGATGGGCGGCACCTTGCCGAAATCCCCTGGAGCCCGCATGTCTCCCAGCTCCCAAGCCGCCCGTGACCAGGAGCTCGCCCCCGCTGTCCCACTCAGCCGTATCACTGGCGACAAGCCTGTCGCGGCGGCCAAGCTCCTGGGTGCGCACCTGCGGAACCTGCGTGTGGAGCGGGGGCTTGCCATCAAGGACGTCGCCCCCCGGATCCGGGCCTCGATCTCCAAGATCAGCCGGATGGAACGCGGGGAGAACATGCCCAGCGAACGCGACGTCTGGGACCTGGTGGACTTCTACGGTGTCCGCGACGCCCACCGCAAGCTGGAGATCGGCGACCTCCTGCGCCAGGTCAAGGCGCCGGTGTGGTGGCAGCAGTACAGCGACCTGACCCCGGGCTGGATGCGGCGGCTGATCGGCCTGGAGGACTCGGCACAGGAGATCCGCACCTACGAGATGGTCGTGGTCCCCGGCCTCCTGCAGACCTCCGACTACACCCGCGCCGTGGTCAAGGCCGGCCTGCCCAACGCACTGCCGCACGAGATCGAGCGCCGCGTGGCACTGAGGGCGGAACGCCAGCGCATCCTGGAGGGCCCCGGCACTCCGCGGCTTCGGGTCCTGCTGGACGAGAGCGTCCTGCAACGCCCGCGCGGGGGAGCGCAGGTGATGGTCCAGCAGCTGCGGCACCTCAAGCGGATGGCCCTGCGCCCCGGTGTCTCGATCCGTGTCGTGCGCTACGTGCGCGCGGCCAACATCACGCCCCCACGCCGATCACCTACATGAAGTTCGAGGTGGGGGGTCTGCCCGAGATGGTGTACCTGGAGTACGCGGCAGCGCGGTCTACCTCAACGCCCCGGAGGACCTGCGGGCCCACCGGCACATCCTGGATGAACTCGCCGCCGCGGCCGAGAGCCGCACGTCCACGCTCGCGATGCTGGACCAGGCGATCGCGCAGTTCTCCGAGGGAGTGTGACCACACCTGGGTCCCAAGCGTGTCGCGGGCGTGTCTTCAGGGGTGGGGATGCTGGCGACGCCCCCGTACTCGGTCCACTCGAAGGACTTCTGGCGGGGTGTGACTTCGGAGTCGGGGAACCAGCGGCTGACCTCGGTCAGGCCCGGCGGGGTGATGATGTCGAAGCCGTCGAAGAAGCCAAGGACGTCGCTCTCCTCGCGGACCCGGCCCCAGCGGCCGCCGGTGCTCTCGCGCATGAACTCGGTGACGCCCTCGCGGATCTCCGCGGAAGGGCTTACGAGCTGGCAGATCAGGATAAAGCTTCCTGCAGGCAGCCTGTCGGCGACGCTGCGCACGAGCTCGCCCGGGCCATCGGAGTCGGGATGCAGTGCAGGACACTGTTGAACAGTGCGGCGGTGGGCTCGCCGCGGCGGATGAGCCGCTCTACTTCGGGGTGCGCGAAGATGGCGTCCGTGTTGGTCATCTCGGCCTGGATGACGGCCGTCTCGTCGTCGTCTCGTCCAGCAGCATCCGGCCATGGGCCAGGACGATGGGTCGTTGTCGATGTAGACGACCCGCGAGCTGCGGTCCACGCCCTGCGCGACCTGGTGGACGTTGTTCTGCGTGGGCAGCCCCGACCCGTGGTCGATGAACTGCCGGATCCCGAACCGCCGCGCGAGCATGTCCACCGCCCGCACCAGGAAGGCCCGGTTGTTCAGGGCCAGCTCCTTCGTACTAGGGACGATCTTGAGCAGTTCCTCGCACGCGTCCTGGTCACTGGATAGTTGTCCGTGCCCCCCAGTAACCAGTCGTACATCCGCGCCACGCTCGGCGTTCCGATGTCGAGGAGTGAGAAATACCTTTCCGGTCCTGGCCCATTCGTCCTCCCAGCACACCGCCCCACCCTGGGGCCGACCGTGTAACTGCCGAGTGTAGGAGGAGAATTCAGAGGCCCGCCAGTCGCTCGAACGCGTGAACGCGATGCGCAGGTGACCCCTGTGTTCGATTGAGGTGGGAGAGAGTAATTCCCGGGCGCCGGCCGCGCCCGGGAAGCCGGTCAGGACCGCTCGGTCAGCGCGCGCAGCCACTGCGACCCAAGGACCCGCTCAGCCGTCAGCACCCGCACCGCGGCCTCGGAGGGGGTGACACCCGTCACCTGGGCCACATCGGTCAGCGTCAGCCCCAGACGGTAGTGCAGCAAAGCAGCGTCGGCCTGCGCGGGAGCCAGCAGCCCGTACAGCCCACTGCTGTCCCGCTGCCCGACAGCGGAGCGCTCGGCCGCATCGTCGACGGCCCGTCCCAGGGCGGTCCAGGCCTCCCGCGCCGGGCAGGCCCGCTCAGCACAGAGGCCCACCGCAGAGCGAGGTCCTCCAGAACCGCCTCGACCACCACCGGCGCCGAACTGCCGATCCTGGCATGGGCGTACTCCAGGAAGTACCCGCGACGGGCCGTGCAGAAGGCACCCAGGTCAGTCGGTGTCGCCCCAGTACTGCTTGCCACGCCCTCCTCCTTCTTGTCCGGCATCAGCGATCACATACCGTGTGCCCCTCACCCTTCGAGGCCCCCGTCCTCGCACCGGCGCGGCCCGGGCAGGGCCCCAAGCGGCAGACCATCGGAGGGGAACGTGTGCGCGTAGGCCAGGAAGGCGTAGTGGACGTCCTCCCACAGCGGCCTGAGCCCCGGCCCGCCCACCCAGACCCGCGGCCAGCGCAGCAGTGGCCCTCCAGTCCGGCACGCACGCACCCGCCAGCACCGCCTGCGCCAGATCCGCCGTGATACCCCCCTGGGCCCGCGAGCACAGACGCCGCAGATCCGGCCGACCCGCCGCCAGATACAAACCCCGCACCGCGGCGTGCAACCGGGCGACCGCCTGCTCAAGAGGCTGGCGCGGGCAACCCACCAACCCCTGCGCACTCTCCCACAGGAACCGCAGATCCTCCGGATCCCCACCCAGAACCGAGGCCAGCATGTGCGCGACCTGCCAGGAGGGAACCCGCTCACCCGTCAGGATCCGCGAAACGAAGCTGGCGGAGACCCCGGCCTGCTGAGCCACCTCATGCATGGTCAACTCACTGCGGCGCAGCAGGAACGACAGCGCACCCGCCAGCCCCAGCACCGAGCCGCCCCGGGGCTGGACAACCTTCCCGCCGACCCGGCCGCCGGACCCGCGCACACGGGCCGGCTGGCTGCTGCGCCGGTCCATCAGCCTGCGCACCCGCCCCTCGGACCACCGTTCGCGCGCCGTGTCCGCGCTGACGCCCGCCGCGAGCGCCACATCGGCCCAGCTGTCGCCGAACACCCGGGCCTCATGCACAGCCGCGGCCGCGTAGTAGCCCAGTTCGACACGCAACTGCTCGGCATACCCCAGCCGGGCCCCCAGCCCCAATTGGGACTGCTCGGCCGCGGCCAGTCGCTCCGCCAGCATCTGGATGCTGCTCGCCAGATCCATTCCCCACTTGTCCGCGCCCGCCAGCGGCGCCACCGCACGCTGCCCGTCGCGCTGGCGCTGAGCGCGCCTGCGGCACGCGACGGTGCAGTACAGGCGCTTGCGCCCCGGTCCTGACCTCTGGGTGAACCTCTTCAGACACAGGACGCACTGCCGGTAACTGACCGGATCATCCATGGATTCCTCCCTCCCGCCTGGGTGTTTCACTACTGGATCAGGCAACCAAGTCCCCTGATCGGCACCGCTGCCCGCTGCCGGTCCGGCGGCGTCAGGCCGCCGGACCGGCAGGGGATCAACGCAGGCGGATCCGCACGTAGCGGACCATGGAACGGCTTGGCAGGCAGGTCAGGGCCGCAACGGCCCCCGCCGAGGCCAGCTCGGCGGACGTGTGGCAAACCGCCACGTACGGCGGGGCGACCACCAGGAGCACACCGCGCAGGCGCAGCGTGACATCCCAGGCATCGATCCTGTGCCACGCGCGGAAAGAAGCCCACGAAGTGTTAGCTTCGTTGGCCGGAGAGGGCTCGTTCGAGTCCCCTTCGGCGAAAAATCGGTCGAGTTTCACGCAGGTATCACTCTCGGTCGGAATGGTGGCCCGGGCTTGTTGGTACCCCCGGGGCCATACCTTGTTGTTTGGCGCAACGAAGCTATCGGCCCGCTCGTGCGTCCGCCACTCATTCGGACCAAGATGCAAATGCACGTTCAAAGGGCACTCGTGACGTCACATCAGGAGCACGGTGGGTCCCGATAAGAAGCCGACTGAAAGCGGCGAAGATTGATCGAACAAGTTGCAGGTGTGGGCATAATCGGACGGGAAGTGATCACTTCCGATGAAAAATCGGAGTTACCGCCCGCGCGCCCCCGTAAGCCCACTCGGAATCCAGTGGGCGAAGGAAACGCCACCGGCTAACTTTTCACCCTATCGGGTGCGTTCAGCGGGATCGCGCCCGTGAATCTGCAAACCTGGGCCCCAATCCCCGATCGGACGCTGAGCCCCCAGGCCGCCCCCGACCCCTGGGCAGTGCGAACCCGCCACCCACCCTCACGGGGCCACCACTCCCAGGAGCAGCGGCCCTCACGGCCGACACAGGTGCAGCGCGATGCCCGGTGGGCGGCGCACCCGGCTCGGCCCCGGCCCTTGCCTGCCCATGCAAGACCCGCGCCCCTGCTTCGAACGCCGGACCGGTTCGGTCGCCGACCGGGTCCGCCAAGCGGCGCCCGGCATATCAGTCCACACGTTCGTCTTCGTTCAGCCGAACACCGGCGAACACACGAAGCGCCAGGCTCGCCCCGTCACCACCCACACGACCGGGGGAGTCACCATGCCTCACAGCCACACTGCCGAGATCCTGGCCAGCCTCGTACTGTCCGTCGCCCTGCTCTTCGCCCTCCTGGCCGGCGCGGCCGCCGGGGCCGTCTCCCGGATGGGCGGCGCGAGCACCCCGTCCGCGGTCCTGCGGGCGGGCGCCGCCTGCGCCGGGGCACTCACCGTGATCCTCGCCATGCTGACACTGCTCACCACCTGGTTCGGGTGACCCGCACCGGACCCCTTGGCCAGGCCCCAGCCGGCCGTAGCCGTTCACCAGGCAACAGCCACGGAGCCGTCGGGTTCAAAACCGTACGGGCACACTTCCCGCCAGCGGGCCTGCTCCTGCCTTGCCTGCCAGGCAAGGCATCCCAGACCCGCCCCAGCGGCCTGCCAGTACAAGCGCAGCGCGCCGTCGCGGTCGCCTGCCTGCAGCCGCAGGCAGGCGAGATCCAGCAGGCTCTCCTTGTCGCCGTCCCGCACGACACGCTCAAACCAGGACGCCGCCTGGACAAGGTCGCCATCGCGCTCGAAACGCCAGGCCAGCTCCGCCGCGTCGCGTCGGCCGGCGTCGCAGGCCTGCTGGAGCAATTTCGAGGAACCGGGGCCGTCTTCGCGCCGCTCTGCCAGGTAAGCGAGATGGTGCAGGGCCTCCGGGTGCCCGGCCCGCGCTGCCTCACGGTAGGCGCGCTCCTCAGCTTCAGTATCAGCGGCCGTCAGCCACAACCCTGACAGGTAGTCGTACTCGCCCTCGTATCCGCAGCTGCTGGCCTCCCGTTTCAGGTGCGCCCGGCCCTCCTCGGTCCAGGACCGCGCAGTGAGCGCGGAGAGGTAGGCGACCGCATCGTGATACCCCTCCGCTCGCGCGCGCTCGCGAAGCTCTTCGCGTCGTTCCCGCTCGCCTGCCGCCTTGTCCTCAAGGGACATCGATTCCACTGCCACCATCATCTCGGACACCAGGTCCCCGTCTTCTGCAGCCCGCCGCAGGAGTTCCAGCGCACGGGGCGGTCCCCTCGGCCTGGAACTGCATGGCCTGCTCCCGCAAGGACTCGTGCGATCCGGCGTCGGCGGCCCGCTCGTAGTACTCCTGCGCCCGCTGTGCGTCTCCCATCCATGCGTACGCGCGTGCGATCCCCAGAAGGGCGCGGGATCGCCTTCCTGGGCCGGACGGGCGTAGAGCTGGACGGCCAGGCGCAGCAGCCAGCGTTCCAGTGCCGCTGCACCGAGCGCGACCAGGTCCGCCGCGGGCAGTGAGCCTGCCAGGGCTGCTTCCCAAAACGCGAGGGGCGGGACTGTGGTGCGGCGCTCATCGCGCCCGTGGTGCTCCAGGTAGTCCGCGAGCAGGTATCCGGTGTCCGCGAACCCGGGACCGGGGTCGCCGAGACGGGGCCGGTGCGCAGTCAGCGGCCCCGGTACCCCCTTACACGCCTGACCCACGTATGCGAAGGCGCCGTCGAGCCAGTCGTCGGGAAGCAACTGCCATTGGCGGTCGCTGATGTAGCCGGTAGCGGCACCCCCGAGGAAGGATCCGGGCAGGAGCGGTCCGCTTCCCATCCGGCGGGCGTCCATCGCTGCGTCCATCAGCGCCCGAGCCGCCACCGCAGCGCCTTGGTAGCGGGCCAGGAGTTCCCGGCCACCGGCCAGGAACTGGGTGATGTCGCGCCCACCGTAGTCGCGAGCCAGGGCCAGCCGCGCATCAGCCCCAGAAGAGGACACCAACTCTCGCAGGTCCTCATCGGTGAACTGCTCCGGAACCCACACGCACCGGCCCTCCAGCAGCGCTCGTGCGCCAGCGTGCGGATCAGGCTCCAGTGCCCCGGGCCGGGACGTCAGCGCGTCCCGGTGCTCCGGCCACAAGGTACCCAGCACCAGTACCGGGCCGCGGCTGCGGTCGGCCAGCAGGGCGGCGAGCTGCCCCGCCACCTCCTGCGCGTCGGGCGCGAGCAGGTAGCGCTGCAACTCGTTCAGCCACAGCACCGTCCTCGGCGCCGCGGTTCCCGCCTCCAAGATCCTGAGCAGGTCGCCATTGCTGCGCGGATGCAGCAGCACCCAGCCCGCCGCGCTCCCATTCAACTTCCCCACCAGGTGCGCGAGACAGCGGCTCTTCCCGGTGGACGAACCCCCCACCAGCACGCACATGGCACTGCGCTGCACGCCCCCCGAGCAGCTGGGCCAGTTCGGTGTCGTGCTTGCGAAGAATGTACGGGGGAAGCGCTCCCGCGTTCGCGCCGTCCGCGTCGATGGGGCGGTGCACCTCCAGATGTTCCACCGCGAAGACATCGTCCACCTCGGCCAGGGGAACCCCGCCCCGCGGCGGCCGCGGCCCATCGCTCTGGCGCAGGCCCTCGCAGGGCAGCAGGCGAATGAGAGGCAGCGGGGACTCACCGAGGACCTGGGCCAAACGATGGACCGTTTCCCCGGACACGAAGCCCCTGCCGTGCAATGCCCGGCTCACCGTGGTGCGGCCCAAACCGGACCGGGCAACCAGCTGTTCCACCGACAGGCCCCTTTCCACCCGTAGCCGCTGCAGCGCAGCAGCTACCTCCTCGCGTCCATCCGCCACCCCTGCCCCTCCCAGGTCCCCGGATCAGTGTCCTACACCACCGCGGCCCGACAGAGGGGGTATGCCGTCGGCCCCGTCATGACGGCAGGACGAGCCATCGCGGAGCGCGTCGGATCCGGACAAGGGACCCCGGCCACCGGCGCCCGCCTGGCCTACACGTTCGGATCTGCTGAAGGCATGCCCACAGGCTTCCTGGGCCGGCATCGCCAAAAGGCGCCCGGCCACGCGCGCCATGACCACCACCGACATGCTTGCGGGCCGCGGTGCTCCGGGAACGGGGCCTGCAGCCCCCGGCTTGATTGCTGCCGTCGGGGCACTCAGCACTTGCCCCCGCGCTCGAGCGGGTCACGATCAGCGGCGGTGGTCGACCCACGCGGTGGCGGACGCAGCCATGTCCTTGGTCCACTGTGCGTCGAGGTGTTGGTCGGCGATCTGCGTCCACATCCGCACGCTCGCCTCGGCGAAGGCCGTGATCGAGGCCGGCGGCGCCGCGCTCCACGCAGGGAGCCTGGCTGCCCATGCCTCGGCCTGCTCGGCGGTGTGTCCGGCAGAGATCAAGCGGATCGCCCATACGGCCGGGTCGACCCATGCTGCGCCTTTGGTGGGCCATGCCCAGTCCACCAGGTGTGCGTGGTTGCCGGCGATGAGTGTGTTCTCGGGGTTGATGTCGGTGTGGAGCAGGGTGTCTCCGGTGAACAGTTCGGGTGTGCGGGTGTAGCCGTTGTACCGGGCCGCGCAGTCCAGCAGCGGGATCGCAGGGCACGGCATCTGGGCGAGTTCTTCGAGAGCTGCGATGATCAGGGGCAGGTCCGGGCTGGCGGGTGTGTAGTGGGCGGTGCGGCCGTCGATGAACTCGAAGCCCAGGAAGTCCCAGCCGGTTGCCTGGGTGTGCCACAGCAGCCGGGGGCGCAGGGGGGAAGGTGGGGTTGATGGCGGCCTCACGCAGATGCCCGGCCAGGCGGCTCTGGTCCACCTGCATGCCCTTGACGAAGAAGTCGCCGCGCTGGGTCCGCAGTCTTGTCGCGATGCCTGAGTTCATGCCGGTGGTCACGTCTTCGGCTGCTTCCACCGGACCGGTGTACTCCTGGACCGCGGCGCGGGCGGAGCGGGGCAGGCACTGCCAGGCGACGCGGAGTACGGTCACGGTTGCTCCTGTGCAAAGGGGATGCCGCTGCCCCGGGGGGACTGCAGGCCGGGACAGCGGCATCCTACGCAAATGGGTGGTCACTGGTAGGGCTGGTTGTCGCTGGAGGAGCAGGAACATCCTGCGGCCTCGAGCATTTCGTCCAGGTCGCCGACGGGCCTGACCTCGTTGTCAGCCATGGGCCGTTCGGTCAGCTCAAGCAGGACTGCGGGCACGATCTCACCTCCTCTGCGCGTGCTGGCAGTAGGTGTTCAGTGGGGCCTTCGCCTCCTGGTAGAGCTTGGCCAGCGGCCGGCACACGTAGCAGGTGCCGGACAGCGTGCAGCCGGTGCATCCACCGGTGCGAAGCTGGAGGGAGTCCGCCACGTCCCCGAGGCGGCGCAGGGCGTCCAGGCCGTCGGTGACGAGGTCGAACTGCGGGTCGCGCCCGACCTTGCAGATCGAGGCTTTGCCCCAGGGGTCGCAGTGGAAGAAGTTGTGGCCGGCGTTGCAGCCCTTGAACGGCGCTCGGCGGCCGAGGAAGCGCTTCGCCTGGGTGCCCAGGCGTTCGCCGCCGCCTTCGATCGTCGGGCTCATCGTGGTGTAGGTCTGGGAGGGGAAGCCGTACACGTCGGCCAGTTGCTCCATGGTGTCGACTTCGTCCGCGTTGCGTTCGCTGACGACGATGTTGAGCTTCACGGCGAGGCCGGCTTCGCGTGCTGCGTCCAGGCCCCGGCGGAACCGGTCGTACGCTCCGCGGCTGCGCGTCATCGCGTCGTAGCTCTCGGCTGTGGCTCCGTAGACGCTGACGACGATCCGGTAGGGCCGGAAGCGGTCCAGGACCTCCATGATGCGGGGCTTGCTCAGTTGGCTGCCATTGCTGGAGATCGCCACCATCATGCCGAGGGTGTGTGCGTACTCGTAGGCGGCGGTGAAGTCCTTGTCGATCAGCGGCTCACCCCCGGTGATCTGGAGCCACAGCGCTCCGGAAGCGCGCATCAGGTCGAGCAGCTTCACCTTGCCGTCCCAGGCAACGCCCTCGAAGCGCTTCAAGCCGAGGTAGCAGTGTTCACAGTCGTAGTCGCACCCCTTGTTGATCTCCCAGGTAGCACGGGCGTACCCCAGCTCGGCTGGCTCGCGCACCAGGATCGTTGCGGCCAGGGGGCGGCCACCGAGATCCACGCTCCAGGTTGTGCGGGCCGCGTCCACCAGCCACAGCGGCACCTCGCCGCCGGTGGGGGTGCGCAGTTCGGCGTACCTGCGGGGGCCCACCTGTAGACCGTTCTGCTGTCCGGGGCGCACGATCAGGTACTGCCCAAGGAACGGACTGGCGATCAGCTCGTGCATGGCTCGTCCTCTCGAGTGGCTTCGGCGCAGCCAATGCCGGTGTTCACCTGCCGGGTGCCACTGGGAGTGGAACCGCAGTGCCTGCCCGGCAGGGGCTCCGATCCGTCCTGGCGGCCTCGTGCGCCGAGACGGGCCGGGGGAGGAGCCTTGGACTACTGCCTGCGGTCGGGGCAGGTGGGGGAGGGGCACCGGCAGGGCGGGAACATCGCGCTGGGGTGGGCCACGGCCGCATACGCGCTGCGGTCGTTGCGAACCACCCGTGCGGCCTGGAGCTCCTTCTCCTGGCCGCCCTGGGCGACCTGGTAGACGCGGATGGATATCTCGCTCACGGCCGCCTCCCGGTCCGGATGACTACGTGTCCCAGACGCTAGGGAGTACCTGGTCGGTCACTCAACGCGTTTGCAGCCGTTTGCAGAATTTCAGTCAAGGGAGTCGATCGCCCTGGAGATCAGCGCCCGGGCCCGCGGGCCGTACACCGAGAACCCCTTGAGCCTGTCGAACGCCTGGACGTAAAGGGCGATTTCGGTGGGGTGGTGACCGTCACCTGGGCGGACAGGAGTTCCACGGCGGCCTGCTCGCGGTCGAAGACGTTGAAGGTCTCGACCGGCCACATGGTGCGCTCGGCGGTGAACGGGATGACGCCCAGTGAGACGGCCGGAAGCGACATGACATCCAGCAGGCGCGCCAACTGCTCCGCCATCGTCTCGACGCCGCCGAGGCGGTAGTACAGGACGGACTCCTCCACCAGGATCGCGAAACGGTGGTTTCCCGTGCGGATGACGCGGGAGCGGTCCAGGCGGGCCGTCACCGCCTCGGTGACGTCGTCGGGCGTGCGGCGGAAGTCGGCCACGGTGGACAGCAGGGCGGTCGCGTACGCCTCGGTCTGCAGGACGCCGGGCACCACACGCGAGGAGTAGGCACGGAAGTGGCGGGTGCGCTCGTAGAGCGGGACCGCGGACTCCTGCAGCCTGCGCAGACCGGTGCGGGTGAGCCTGCGCCACTCCACGTACATGGAGTCGACGTCGCGGTTGGCGGCAATGAGGTCGGCGGCCTGGTCGTCGGCGCCGCAGGCCGCGCACCAGGCACGGATGTCCCGGTCGGACGGCGCCGTCTTTGCGTTGATGATGCGGGAGGTCTTGGCGCCGTTCCATCCGCACCGGGCAGCCAGCTCCTGCCCCTGGAGGCCTGCGTCCAGCATGATCTCGCGCAGGCGCGCGGCGATGGCAAGCCGGGCCTCCTGGGCGCTGGAGGACGGAGAGACGGGCATGGTGGGCTGTCCGGTTGCTCGCGTCAGACCGAGTACTGCTCGTGCGGGATGGCGCGGTCCCACACGGCCTCGAACGCGCGGGCGCAGAGCTTCGTCACCGCGGGGTCCTCGCACACTTCCGGTCCGCCGGAGGCGCCGTCGCCGGTGAAGTGGTTGAACCGGACGACCGTGCCGTCGAACAGCCAGAAGTCGTTACCGGGCAGTGCGATGCCAGAGGCCCGGCGACGGGGGAGCCAGCGGACCAGCTCTCCGGCCGCGAGGTTGACGACCGTTCCGGCGTGCTCGTACCGGATGTAGTCGGTGACCGGCTCGGAGACGATCCGGGCCCGCCTGACCTTCACACCCCGGCCGACGGCCTCACGCACCTGCGACACCCAGCCGGACCAGTTCTCGGACCCGGGATCGTCGTCGACCGCGCCGGAGCGCTTGAACTCCTCGAACTGTGCTGCCTCTGCGGCGATGCCGTAGGAGTCACGCATCTCCAGGTGTACCGCCGACCTCGTCGCCTGCTTCAGCATCGTCGAGAAGTCCGGCACGTTCTGCATCGTCGAGGGCCTTCCTGATGATCTTCGCCATGCGCAGTGGGATGCGGGTCACGTTCTCGTGGTCGGGGATCCCGACGGAATGGCCGGGGACCCACTCGGTGCTGTCGATCTCCGCCAGCAGTACCTCGCCAGGTTTCCGGCCCAGGCAGACCAGTTCCTTCTTTCGTCGTCCACCCACACCATCGGGCTCTCGTCCTTGCCGGTCTCCGGGTCGACCCCGCCGAAATGTAACGTCATGCCTGCCTCCTGTGCCAAGTCAGTTGCGCGGCCTTGCACGACCCTTTACCCCACCACACGCACCGTCAAGGGCGCGTACCGTGGACCGGCGACCGCCATGAAGGCGAGGTGCGATTCGCGGACGCCGTCGGTGAGGTCCTTGCCGGTTGAGCCGGGCATTGATGCGTGGCCGGCCCCGGCGCAGAGCCTCGCCGAACAAACAGTCACATGAGCGTCAGACGGCCAGGCATGGCCCGTTCCCTCTCTGGCGGTTATTCGTTAAGAAGCGAGTCCCAAACCGAAGGTAGGGTCACGTTTTCCCAGGTGAGGTGTGTGGCCGTCGGTCGGTAGGCATGCTCGGAGCGTCGTGTCGGTGCGGGGCGTGCTGGGAGGTGGCGGATGCCGTCGGTGCTGGGAGTGTTGGAGCGGCGCGAGCGGGTGGCGCTGGCCCGGGCAGAGGAGTTGCGGGCCGAGTTGGAGCGGCTTCAGGCTGCTGTGGCCGAGGCGGATGAGGCCGCGCGGCGCGCGGTTATCGCCCGCGAGGAGACGGTCGTGGCCTTGGCTGAGGCGGCCGAGGAAGCCGTCGTGGTCGGTGTGCCGGTGAATTTGCCGGCCGCGGGTGTTGCTGGGCCGCGGGTGGAGGTCCCGCTGTGGTGCGAGGGGGTGGGGATCGAGGTGCTGCCGCCCGAGTGCGCGCGGATCGTGGCCCTGGTCCAGGAGGATGCCGCCGGTGGCGGGGACGGAGTGCGGGCACGGGCGATGCGCGAGCATCTGGGCTGGTCAGCCAGTGATGCGCGGGAGCAGGCAGCGCGGTTTCGGGCGAAGCGGCTGGTCGAGCGGGGCTGGTTGACCGAGGGGCGGCCAGGGCTGTTCAGGCCGCGGGCCGCTTGACGCGGCGCGGTGCTGGTCGGCCGGAGCGGGCCAGGCGGCGGGTGGCCGGGATGCTCGCGGCCCACCAGGCCATCGCCTCGGCACTGTCGATGCGGGTCTCGTAGTCCCGGGCCAGCCGCCGGGCCCGGATCAGCCAGGAAAAACTGCGCTCCACGACCCAGCGGCGCGGAAGCACCACGAACCCCTTGGCGTCGTCGCTGCGCTTGACGACGGTCAGCGCGAGGGTCAGGACGGCGTGGGCGAAGGTGACCAGCCAGCCGGTGTAGGCGCCGTCGGCCCAGACCAGAGTGATGCGGTGGTGTTCGGCGCGCAGTTGTTCCAGGAGGTCGCGGCCGGCGTCGTTGTCCTTGACCGACGCGGCGGTGACGATCACGGCCAGCAGCAGGCCGAGGGTGTCCACGGCGATGTGTCGTTTGCGGCCGTTGATTTTCTTCCGGCGTCGTAGCCGCGGGTGGCGGCGCCGACGGTGGCGTCAGCCTTGACCGACTGCGAGTCGATGATCGCGGCGGTGGGTTCTTCCTTCTTGCCGGCCAGTTCGCGCAGCATCTTGCGCAGTCGGCCGTAGAGCTCCTTGGTGTAGTCGTTGTCGCGCCAGCGGCGGAAGAACCGCTCGCACTTGGGGAAGTCGGCGGGCAGGCCGGCCCAGCGCACGCCTCGGTGACCAGGTAGCGCACGGCGTCGATCATCTGCCGGTGGCAATAGCCCTCCGGGCGGCCGCCGCGTCCGTTCAGCCAGGCCGGGACCGGCAGCAGCGGCCGCACGATCGCCCACTCCGCGTCGGTCAGGTCGGAGCCGTAGCGGCGGGTTCGGTCGGGCTGGTCAGCGGCATTCCCGAGCCGGTGTGCGAGGCAATCGCACGACATGCCGGAGCTGGACGCGGACGGAGCGAACACGGCACAGTGGGACACCAGGGCCTCCTGATGGTTCGTTGACTCGACATCACCGAACTGCGCAGGAGGCCCTTCTTCTATGCGCCGGCCGCGGAGCGATCACCCGAACGAGCCTGATAGGCACGGAAGTTCGAGTGTCAGTCGTGTCCTCGGTTTGGGAATCGCTTCTGATGGTAAGTACGTTGACAACGTGCGCCACGGAGTCTTCCACCACGGGTCGAGCGCATACAGAGCGTCGCTGCGCTCCGTCGGCATGGCAAGGCTGTGCATGCGCTGGTTGGCCATCCACTGGCCCAGGCCGAACCCGTCATGGACAGTGTCTTGCGAGTGGACAGATGCCCGTGCACGGCCGCGTAGGCGCGGGCGTGGATCAGCCCGACTCCGAAGGCCTCATCGGCCTGGCGACTGTGGCCACGCCGCCGCTCGCAGCCGCCAAGGCAAAGCCGCCGCCGCTTCCGCGCCGGTACTCAGCCATGTCCTCGACCACAGGACGCGGCTGATGGGCAGAACCAACTTCCCACAGGTCCCCCCAGGTACCCCCTGCAACAGCGCACCGGTGTACCCAGGCGAACAGCGGCCCGGAAGTGCACCAGGCGAGGACTCGGCGAGCCAGGGCCGACCCAGAGCGCGGACAACGCACTGAGCAGGAAGGAAGACTCAGCCAGCCGAAAGGGCAGATGGCCACCCGCATCGGACGCCACCCGCTGCCGCACCCCGCAGTCGGCCAGCACACCGGCGACGGCGACGGTCTCCGGATAGGTGACCAGTTCACCAGCCAGCACCCGCCACAACCCCAGCTCCTCACCCTCAGGCACAGTCACCGCCAGCCGCTCCGGCCACACCCGCTCCTGCGGCCACTGCTGCGCCCCACCACCCGGCCGTGACCGCGCGGGCGACCGCGAACGCCGCACCGCCGACCCGGGAACGCTGCAGGAGCCGCAGATGAAGGCGGTGCGCCTGGACCACCTCCGGACACCCCGCAAGGTCCACCGACCGGCCACCGATGCCGGGAACAGCCATCAACCAGTACTGATGGCGCGAGCACACCCGCGCATGCGGAGCCAGATAGAAGCGGGCAGGCACCGCGCCGCCGCTGCGCGCCGCGACACAGCCCGGACACCCAGCGCCCCAAGAACGGACCGTCTCCACGCCTGCATGCAGCCGACCCGCCGGCCCTGGGGCCCATCGCTCACGCGGCTCCTCCTGCACCCAAGCGGGCAGCGCCCGGCACAGGTCCTCCACCGGCACACGGCACAGCGCTGCAACCCGGGAACGAGCGACCGCATTCAGATACACCTCGCTGTCCGGCCTCAGCACTCCAGCGAGGTTCTGGCGACCGTCGACATCGAGAACCAGGGCCAACAAAGCACTGACATCCAGGCCGTATCGGGCCGCCACCCTCCCAGAAACGACAGCGTCATCTCTCCCTGCAATGGAGCGACACGAAAAACACCAGCCCCCACAAACAGGGATGCCCCAGCACTGCCAGCCCCCATCACCCGTTCGCTGTCGATCCGCTTCGTCACCAGTGGAGTCCGAGTTCGGCGAGGGCGGCGAGCTGCTCCGTGGTGAGCTTCGCGCGGCGGGCTTTGGTGTTCGAGAGGAACACCCCTAGCTTGATCATCACGGTGCCACCGCTGCCGTCCTCGACTTCCTCTGTGTGGCTCCTGGGGACGGTCAGGGTGCCGGTGCGTTCTCGGTATTGCCGTAGAGCGGCGAGGCCGCGCGTGAAGGCAGTGGAGCGGCCCGCAGCACTCTTGGCGTGCCCCGTCCGCTCCGGTGGTGCGACCGGGGCGGCCTGCGGCTCGACTCCAGGGCCGTCAGGCGCTCGCGCTGGCCGTCGGTGAGCCCGTGCCAGACCACGGCCTGGCGCTGCCGCTCCAGCCACCGGCCGACGTCGTGGCCGTGGATGGTCACCCCCGGCTCCAGGTCCACCAGCTCCGCCCCCAGCTCTTGGAGGCACTCGCGGACCCGGCGTAGTGCCGCTGCCACTCCAGCGGCCAGGCCGGGTTCCAGTCCGGGTCGATCTGCGCCAGCGCGGCCTCCCGCTCCGGCAGGCCGGCCAACGCACCCGGCCGCCGCTGGTTCGAGAGCCACTGCCCAACCGGCCGGTCCAGGACAGTGGCGGAGCGGGGCGCGGCCAAAGTCTGGTGGTCCGCGAAGTAGGCCCGCGCCGCGCCAGGTTCTCCGCCCAGGCATACTCCCCGGCATTCCAGACCATCCCCAGGCCGTCGAGCTGGCCCACGCGCAGGCCGGTCATCTGCCCGGCCGCGTACGCCTTCCGCTGCTCACTGATCCAATGCCCCAGGGGGTAGTTGCCCTCCTTGTGATCGAACGGGACCCGCAGGTGCTGCTCCCGCTTCTCGAACTCCTGCGCGGCGCTGTACCCCCGCGCCCAGTCGAGCCGCTCCGTGTTGATCACGTTGAAGGAAACCCAGTCCGCGACCATCTTCGGGTCACGCGTGGTGGAGAAACGCAAGCAGCAGACGATTCTCCGGCTGCCCCGGCTCCGGCGCGGAACCGATATCATGGACGGGTTCACATTCCGCTGCTGGCCTTCCTGCGGAATCGCCAGCAGCTCCACTGCCTCCTCATCGTGAGCGCAGAGCAGCAAAACGGCAACAAGCGGCTTGTAGCTCCCCGAGGGTGAACATGTCCTCCGGCTGCCACTCGGCCCCAGGAAAACCGGCACGATCAGCGACGCCAACTTGCCTCGCCCGGGACCTGGCGCAGCGCCCGACCGATCGCCTGGACGATGTCGTGGGGCGCCCTTTT
>JAAFYY010000004.1 GCA_014284505.1 Streptacidiphilus sp. 4-A2
CTCCCCGGCGACGTCCACGCGCACCCGCTCGTTGCGGTTGGCCCGCGCGGAGGCCACCGCGTCGGCCCGGTAGACGTCCTCCAGGACGACGCGGCGCGCCCCAGGCGCTCCATGTCGGGTACCGGTAGGCGGCGCCCTTCGCGTCACCTGGCGCACCAGGCGCTGCCACGCGGTGCGCTGAACCGGGGTCAAGAACAGGTCAAGGGGCGCGCATCCGGCGGCCTCGGCGGCGGCGCGGACCGCCTCCACGAACGGCGTCGCGCCGAGCTTCGCGGACTCCGCGGTGCGCAGCGTCACGTCCATCAGGCGCTCCCCGGTGACCGGGTCGCAGCCGTCCATCAGCGCGCCGCGCGGCGTCCTTGTCGACCGCTTCGCCGGGCACCAGGCCGAACTCGCGCACGCCCTCGCCGAACCACTGCAGCGGGTCCGCGCCGAGCCGGTACTCGACCTGGTGGCCGACGTCGTGCTTGTCGCAGCCCAGTTCTCGGTGAGGTGGTATTCGACCTGCGCCGTGCTGACGATCTTCGTTACAGCCACACGCGGTCACCCCCTCGCCTCTTTACGCCCCCACCGGCACAAAGCTTGATCATTTGCCCTAGTGTGCCGCAGTGTATCGAAGATACCCAGGTACTAGAGCGTGGGTGGTGTCCGAATGATTGGGACGTTTACGGGTGGTGGTTGTGCCCGGTGATTCGGGCATCGAATCACGTGCCGGGGCAGTTGTTCCGGGCTTGCGGTGGTATTCGATGGCTATGTCGCGGATGTCCGTGGAATCTGATCGGATCGGGGCGCGGAATAGGTCAGCGCGGGACTGCCGGAAGGGCGTCAGCGGAACGCTGACGAGCATCGGGCGGCCGGGGACGGGCACGCGAAGAGCCCGTCGGCGACAGGCCGACGGGCTCTTCGGGCGGATCGGGGGCGGTCAGGCGGCGCGGGCCTCGAAGCGGATCGGGGTCGCGCCGTCGGCGGGGTCGAGCCGCACCGCGGCGTTCATCGCCGTCGCCAGCGCCAGGATCAGTTCCAGGGTGGCTCGGTGCCGCCGGTCTCGATCGCCTCGACCTCGTCCTCGGTCAGGCCGGCGTGCTCGGCGAGCTCGGCCTCGGTCAGTCCGAGCTGGGCCCGGCAGTCGTAGACCGCCTTGCCGAACACCAGCCGCTTCCCGGCGCGGTGTAGTCGGGGTGCTCCCGGTCCTCGGCGGGGATGACCCACCGGGTGTGGTAGCCGCTCACCGTGGCCTCCTGTCGTAGACGTCGTGGCCGGGCTCGTGCCCGCCCTCGCATGCTTTCTGCGCCAGCCTGGCCCGCTCGACCTCACCAGTCTCGCGCATCCGCGTCTTGCGGAACACGGTCAGCAGCACCACCCGCTGCCCGGGGGCGAGCCAGTAGGTGATGCGGATCGCCTCACCGCGCAGGCTCACCCGCAGTTCGCGCAGCGGGCCGCCGAGGTGGCGCGACAGCGGCTCGCCGAGGGTGGTCGGCTGCGCGGCCAGGACGTCGGCGGTGCGCTCGACGGCCCGGTAGTCCGCCTCGGGCAGCGTCTCCAGCCAGGCCCGGACCTCCGGTTCGAGCTCGACGGTGTAGCGCTCCGGCCCGCTCACGGCTCCTCGTCCTCCTCGGGCTCGTCCCGCGCCATGCCGGTGGTGAGCCGGGCGACGGCGGCATCGCGCCCTCCAGCTGCGCGGCGGCCACCACGCCGGCCTTGACGGCCTCGGCGACGTCGCGCTGCCGCTCCAGCAGCGTGTCGCCGCTGCGGTCGTACAACCGCACCTCGCCGGTGGCCACCAGCTGCTCCAGGCCGGACTGCATCTGCTGCAGCGCCTGCGGCAGGCGCGCGGCCAGGTCGCGCAGCGCCATCGCGGTGTCGTGCACCCGCACCGGCTGCCGGTAGGCCAGCTGCTCGCAGGTCAGGTGGTTCAGTTCGCGCAGCTGCTCAGCGGCTGCGCGGGCGATCTCGTTGGGGTCGCGGTCCAGGTCCATCGGGGTCTCCTTACAGTGGTGGTGCCCGGGGCCGATTGACCCGGCCCCGGCACCACGGTGGCAGTGGGCACCGACAGTGCGGTGCCGGTCGTCAGCGGCCCAGGTGGCCGAAGCGGTCCAGCAGGTCGGCGCCGGAGGCGCGCAGGTACCGGGTGATGAAGCGGCGGTATGCCTGTTCCTGCGACGGGTCAGCACCGTGCGGCCGTCCGGGCCGGGCCGCAGCCGCAGCAGCACCTCGGTGTCGGCGTCGGCCTCCAGTTGCAGCCGACGGCGGCGGCGAGCTCGACCACCCCGCCGGGTCGCCGTCCCTGCGGTAGTCGGACAGGTCGGGGTCGTGGTCGGCGACGTCCTGGAGCAGGTCGGCCAGGTCCAGCGAGGTGCCGAGGGCCGCGCGCAGGTCCTCGACCAGCCTCGCCAGCACGGCGACGTCGGCGGGGTCGATGTCGACCTGGTGCACCGCGGCGTACTCGTAGCGGCCGTCGGGGCCGTAGATGACCGGGTACACGTGGTCGTTGCTGCCGCAGCCGTGCGGTGGGCATGGCGTCCCAGATACGGCCCCATGCCCGGTGCGCGCCTCGCCGTCGACGTCGGTCTGCCACGCCTCGTCGGAGCCGGCGCGGAGCTCTCGGGTGTTCTGGTCGAGCTGCATCAGCAGCGGCTCCTCGGTGCCGGCGAACGCGCACCACCAGCGGTCGTCGTGCAGGACCAGGGTCGTGGCCATCGTGCGTACTTCCTTTCGGTGAGCGGGCCGCCGCGCCCCCGGTTCATCGTGGCCGGTCGGCCATGGGGCCGGGCCGGTTCTGCGGTTCAGCGCCGGGGCGGCAGGGGCAGGCCGCGCACGCGCGAGCTGCTCGCCCGTCATGACCCGCTGCCGGAGCAGGACCGGCAGCGCGACGGTCAGCCGCTCCAGATCCGGCCGGGGATCAGCAGCTCTCGACGAACTCCTCGACGACGTCCTCCAGGTACGACAGCTCGGCCTTGGCCAGGCGCAGGTGGACCGGGCGGTCGCCTCGGTCGCGTCCAGGGCGTCGACAGGTGGTGGTGCGCGGACTCGGCGGTCTCGGCGCCGCTGTTGAAGGCGGAGCCGTAGACCTGCAGGACGTCGCGGACGCTGCCGACCAGGTCGACGAAGTCGGCGGGTCCATGGCGGCGGGGTCGGCCGGGGCCTTGTCGAACAGGATCGGGGCGAGAGTCGGGGCGTACCTAGTGGTGAGGGACGCGAAGGTGGGGTCGGCGTGGTGGTCATGGCAGTCCTCTCGGTGGTGGCCATGGTGGATCTCCGTTCGGGGCAGAGCCGGCGCGCTGCGGGCCGGCCGAAGGGATGGGCTGTCAGGTCAGTTCGGCGATGGCGCCGGGGCTGCACCGCGGGCAGGTCAGGCCCTGGCAGTTATTGCAGTCCCCGGCGGAGGCGTTCGGGTGGGACCGGCGGGCGCGGCGTGGGCGAGCCGGGCCTCGACGGCGTCGACCAGGTCGTCGGCGGCGGCGCGCCGCCGGCTTGCGGAAGTCGGAGAGCTTCACGGCGTCAGCCCTCGGCGCCTCGATGTGGCGGTGGTCGACCTCGACGCCGATGCCGTCGCCGCGCAGGTACTGCGCGACGCCTCGGCGACGGCGACGCTGCGGTGGCGGCCGTTGCGGCTGGCGATGGTGGCCCGCACCACCTTGTGGCGCTTGTCGGCGTAGGAGTCCAGGATCGCTTTGGCGCTGACCGCGATGCGCTCGACCATCGGCATCGCGCCGGAGGTGCCGAGGACGTGGTCGGCGACCTTCTTGTCCAGGCCGGTCAGTTGGCGCATGGCCGGGTCGGCGGCCGGGTTGCCCAACTGGCCGGACAGGTCCATGAACAGGCCGTCCTCGTGGCTGCGGAGGTCGGGTGTGCAGCGTGCCGACGGTGTTGATGACGACCTTGACCAGGACGCCGGTCTGTTGTTCGGGCTCAGCATGGGCGTGTCCTTTCGGGTGGTGTGGTGCGCGGGGCCGGGGCGGCCGCGTGGCCGGGAGAGCTGTCGGCCGCCCCGGGGAACGGCGGGCGCGCAGGTCAGCCGATCAAGGTGAAGGCGACCTGGTAGCGGTAGTCGTTGATGCCGCGGCGGGCAGCCACCGCGATCGGGTTCTCGGAGAGGGTGAACTCCGCGACGCTGCGGGCCCTGTCCTGCTCGGACTCGCCGTGGAGGAAGGTGCTCTGGCCCTGCCACTGGATCTCGTGGCCGCTCTTCGGGTCGATGAGCACGATCTGCCAGCTGTAGGTCTTAGCCATGGGGTGGTTCTCCTTCGGTCGGTCAGTCGGTTGCCGGTGGCGGCAGCCCCAAAGGCCGCTTCACCACGAGTTATGGATGGGATCGAAAGACGAGGGGCGGGGGTGCGCGCGCCCCGCTGCCGGGGGCCGGAATAGGGCTCAGCCCCAGCGCCAGGTCTCGCGGGCGGCGTGGGCGCGGCGGGCGGCGGCGGCCAGGCGCTGGCACCAGGGGCGCCAGTCCTCGGGGACCAGGGGGTCGACGTCCTCGAAGACGTCGGCCATCGCGGCGGCGTCGGCCGGGGTGACCGGGAACGGCTCGCCGTTGCGGCGGTCGAACAGCACCGCCACGGTGTTCCACTGCTGCCCGGTGGTGACCTTGGACAGCTCGCGGCCGAAGGCCTCGTTGCTGGCGTAGGAGTGGCAGCCGGCTCCGTGGCTCACGGTCCAGCCCATGGGTTCCTTCTCTCTGCGGGTCGGGTGTCAGGTGCGGGGGCGCAAGGCCCGGGGCGGCCGGTGGAGTTGGCGACCTGGCTGCCGCCCCGGGGCGGGATCGGGTGATCCCTCTTCGTTGGTGGGTGGTCAGGTCAGCGAGCGGACCGCGTCCGCCAGGATCCGGGCGTGGTCGAAGGCGAGCCGCGGCAGCTCGGAGAGCGGCCACCAGTCGGCGGCTGCAGCGTCGTCCCCGGCCACTGCGGTGACCCCGGACGCCACCTCCAGCAGGTAGGCGACGGTGACCACGCGCCCGCGCGGGTCGCGGTCGGGGTCGTCGTAGGTGCCGATCTGGGTCAGCTCCTCCGGCATCGCCACGATGCCGGTCTCCTCGGCGAGCTCACGGGCCGCTGCGGCGCGGGAGGCCTCGCCCTGGTCGACGAAGCCGCCCGGCAGGGCCCAGCTGCCCGGTGCGGTTCGTCCGCGCGCTGGATCAGCAGGACCCTGTCGCCCCGGATCACCACGACGTCGGCGGTGATCCAGGTCGCGCGCTGCCCCACACGTTCTCGGTCTCGGTCTGCATGGTGGTTCCTCTCTCAGATGTGGTGTGCGCTTGCGCGCGCTAGGACTGGAGCTCGGTGACGGTCAGGACCTGCACGCGGTGCACGTCCGGCTCGCCGCGCAGCTCGGCGGCCGCGAGGGTGAGCGGGATCAGGTCCTCGCTGCCCGGCTTCACGTAGACGTCGTGGCTGTGCTCGGCGCCGGTCCGGGTGTCGCGCCAGGTCACCTGCAGGTGGCGGCTGGCCATCAGGCTGCGCGCGAGCGCAGGATGGCGACCACCCGGCCGCGAGGTCGTCGGCCAGGGTGTAGACGGCCTTCAAGCGGCGGCCGGGTCGCCGCCGCGGGCGACGGCCTCGGCGTAGATGGCCGGGGCCTGGGGCAGCTTGGTGCGCAGGTAGCCGTCGATGAGTCCAGCGCCCACGCCTGGCCGGAGTCGACGCCGACGCGGACCAGGGCGCTCGTACTCGCGCCCGATGCTGGCCTCGTCCGTGCTGTTGGTGTTGTTCGCCGCGGTCAGGAACAGGTTCACCATGTGCTCGGCGGTCGGCAGGGTGCAGCCGAACTCGACGGCGAACGCCCTGGCCTCTTCGGCCAGTTCAGCGGAGGTGAGGTACATGCGGATCTCCTTCGGTGGGGTGGCGCGGGTCACGGCGTGGTCCGGGGGCGGGCGTCGATGTGGATGGCGGGGCGCAGGTTCAGGCCGCGCAGGGCCGGGATGCTGATCAGCGCCCACAGCAGCGTGTACTCGCCG
Source organism: Streptacidiphilus sp. 4-A2 (assembly GCA_014284505.1). Lineage (GTDB taxonomy): Bacteria > Actinomycetota > Actinomycetes > Streptomycetales > Streptomycetaceae > Streptacidiphilus. Next base: position 5,951 of record JAAFYY010000004.1, read on the forward strand.
GTGGCCAGGGCCTGCCCGGCGGCGGGGGTGGCCGCCCAGACCATCGCGCCGGTGACAGCTCCCAGCAGCAGCCATCCGGTGCGCGCCCCGGCGCGGGCCCGGGTGCCGTGCCGGGCCGAGGCCAGCCACAGCACGGCGGCGAGCAGCTGCCACAGCGCGTACAGGGTGCCGGCGTGGATCGGCAGGACGGCGGCGTGCTGGTCCAGGTACAGGCGCACCGGGTGGGTGGTGACGGCGACCAGGTCCCCGGCATGCCGCCCGATGGGCGTGGCGGCCAGGTCCCGGGCGATGGTGGTGGCGGAGTGCGCGTAGGACCCGAGCAGGGCGGCGGTCAGCGCCAGCGCCGGGGCGGCGAGCACGACCGCGGTGCTGGCCTTGATCCAGATCCGGGCGCGCCCGGGCTCCTCGACGGCGTCGGTCAGCTCGCTGCCGCGCAGCCGCAGCCACAGGCCGATCGGCCCGTCGCGCAGGGCGTCGACGGCCTGCCGGGTACGGCCGGGCCCGGCAGGCCGCACGGGCTCCGTCGTGGTGGGGCCGAAGTCGTTGTCCATGGGATTCGCTCCTGGGGTGTCGGTGTCGGTGGTGAACAAGGCGTTCCTTCGGTCGGGGCCGGCGGAGGGCCGGGGCGGGCGGCCGGACACGGGTTCGGCGGTCCGCCCCGGGAGCGCGGCTACTGGAGGTGGGCTGCCGCCTGGCTGAGGTTCTGCCGGGCGGTGGCCATGAGGCGGGCGCGGTGGTCGGTGTCGAAGCTCCGCTCGTGGCGCCGCATCTCGATGGCGGCGAGGCGGAACGACTCGGCGGCCTGGCGGCGGCTGTCGTCGCTGCTGTCGGCGAGGGTCCTCGCGGCGAGCTCCACCCTTTCGGTGAAGCCCCGCGAGTCGGTGGGCGAGACGATCACGGTCCGGGTGGCTATCGCGACGACCGCCCGAACTCGCTGATGAGGTGGTCGAAGTACAGGCTCACTGGGTGTCCTCCGTGGGGTCGGCGATCACCAGGAAGGCGTCGCGCTGGGGTCGTAGTGGTCGTGGTGGCGGGTGCCGGTGGCCTCGGTGAGCTCCCAGGCGCGGTGTCCGGCGCGGTGTCCGGGGTCCTGGCCGGGGATGCTGGCGACGACCTGGCCGCGCGGGCGGGCACTGGCGGCAGCGGGTGTGCGGCTCGGTGGGCATCTGGTCCTCCGTCAGGACAGGGCGGAGGGGCCCTCTTCGATCGCGGCGAAGAGGGCGAACTCGCGGGTCCGGCCCTTCTCGATCGCGTACTTGTTGAGCAGGAGGTCCATGTGCGGGCCGAGGTAGTCGGGGTCGGCGGCGGCCTGGGCGAAGGTGATGTCGAACAGCTGCGCGGCGAAGGGGTCCTGGTCGCGGACGATGGCGAGGTTGTCGTCCAGGCGGCGGATCTCCTCCTCGCGGGCCGCCCCGGACAGCTGGCTGTGGCGGGCGTTGGGGTCGGGCGGCGGGCCTGGACGGCGGCGCGGGCCTTGCCGAGGAGGTCGGCGGCGAAGCGGGCCATGGTGGTTCCTCCGGGTTCGTTTGCGGGGTCACTGGGCTGCGACCTGGGTTAATAGCGCTGTTACTGCGCTGAGCGCTGGGTGTGCTGTGAGGGCTGCGAGGGGTGTGTCAGCCGCGCTGGACGGCGCGGGCGGCGGCGCGGTCGAGCTGGCGGAAGACCTCGTGCCGGGTGCGGCCCGGCGCGTCGTTCCACTGGTCGACGCAGTGGTAGCCGTCCGCGGTGAACTGCTCCATCAGCAGCGTCCGGGCGCGCATGACGGTGGCCTCGCTCCCGTAGCCGGCCCGCAGCACGGCGAGCTGCCCGCCGAGCAGGCAGACCCGGCCCGCGCTGTCCCACAGCCGCCCCTGGCACCAGCCGTGGACGGTCAGGTAGCGGGCCAGCAGCCGCAGGTGGGTGGCGGTGTCGATCGGCACCTGGGCCGGGCGGCGGCGCCGGAGCCGGTCCATCGCGGTCGGCTCCGGGCGGGTCATCCCCAGTCCCACGGGGCGTCGACGCTGCCGTGGGCGCAGATCCGGGGCAGCTCGACGGCCCGGGCCGGGACGGGAGCGAGGCGAGGTAGCGCTCGATCTCCGCGACCAGGGCGCCGCCGTCGGCGACGAAGTCCAGGTCGGGCATCGGGGACAGCAGCGTCCTGGTCACGGGGATCACCTCGTCTCGGGGTCAGGGCTGGGCGGTGGCGCTGGCGGTGGAACTGGTGCGGCGGTGGGGACCTGGTCGCCGGAGCCACCGCCGCAGCCCCGGAAGGCCAGCAGCAGGAACAGGACCAGCAGGGCCACGGCGGCCTTGGCGCGCAGGGTCATGCCGCCCGGCTCGGCGGGGGCTCGGACCCGGTCACCTCGGTCACCAGGAACTGGCGGCCCATCAGATGAAGTCGCGGATGTCGCCGCGGATCATGGCGAAGGGCTGCGGCTTGGGCGGAACCGGGGCTGGCGGGTCGTCAGCAGGACGGTGTTCTTCTTGACGTCCAGGTTCCGCCGGCCGCCATCGCCGCCCGGTAGAAGACGTCGTAGCTGGCGGTGCCGTCCCGGGTGACCAGGTGGGTGATGTTCTTCCCGGCCTTGACCTGGCGGACGAACGTCCACTCCTGGTCGCAGTACAGGTGCGGCTGGTCGGCGGTTCGGGCCAGAGCCACTCGTTCACGGCGGTCACGCCGTAGTAGGTGGTGTGCAGCTGGGCGCCGACCAGCCACTCGCGGTGCAGGCTGTGCAGCTTGCGCATGGCCGGGTTGCCCTGGGGGGCGGTGGCGAGGATGCCGTTGAGCCAGTCTTTCGAATCCCACGGTGCTTCTCCTGTCTGGGTGTTGCGGGGCTGGGGGCCCGGGGCGGTCGCGTGGCCGGCAAGCTGTCGGCCGCCCCGGGGGTGGAGCTGGTGGAGGTCAGATCGCGGCGCAGCGCTCCAGCGCGAGCATCGCCAGGGCGATCTCCTGGGCGACGTACTCGTTGGGGCACTCGCCCTCGACGTGCAGCGGGACGCGGCCGTGTAGTGGTCGGTGGCCGTGCGGAACCAGTGGGCGCGCGGTCGCCGGCGGCGGTGTCCTGCACGGCCAGCTGCACACCGGCCGAGATCTCGATCGCGAGCCTGCCCAGGGCGATCTCCTGGGCGGTGTACTCGATCGGGACGGCGCCGCTGGTGTGCTGGCGGGCGGCGGCCGCGTAGTGCAGCTCGCCGCGGTTCAGCCAGTCGGCGGCGGTGACCTCGGCCAGGGTGAAGTCGATGGCCGCGGCCGGGGACTGGGGCTCGGTGGTGTCGGTCATGATGGTGGTCTCCTGTCTCGTGTTGCGGGGCTGGGGCCCGGGGCGGTCGCGTGGCCGGCAAGCTGTCGGCCGCCTCGGGGCGAAGTCAGATCCGGGTGACGGCGCCCGGGCGCAGGACCTTGATCTCCTCGTTCGCGCCGAACGTGTAGTGCGCTCGTCGACGTCGGTCAGCGTGAATCTCGTCGTCGCGGGCCAGGCCGGGTCGTGGAGGCGACCAGGCGCCAGGTCTCGGTGCGGATGAGCTCCTGGCGGACTCGCCGTCGAGCAGGTCGCCGGGCGGGCCTGGAGGCGCGGATCGCGATCATGGGTGTCCTCTTCTCTGGTTGGTCTGCTGGTCGGTGGCGGTGGTCAGTAGCGCGGGGTGGCGGGGACGTTCTGGCGGTCGTAGTCGAACTCGAGCCGTCGGCGGTGGTGACCAGCACGCGGGTGCCCGTGCTGGTGATGACGGTGGTGGTGTCGACGACCTCCAGCGCTCCGAGCTGGTCGCCGACTCGCAGGTCGATGGCGTTCATGGCGGTGTTCCTCCGGTTCTGGGTCTGGGATGGCTGCGGGGCGCTGGTCAGCGCCGGCGGACCCGGACGTCTGCCGGCCGTCGAACTCGTGGCTCTCGCCGCCGCGGGTGACGATCAGCACGTCGGTCACGGGGGATCCGTCGCTGTCCGGGCGGAGCTCGTAGACGCGGACCGAGGTGACCTCCAGGTCGGCGTTGCCGTAGACAGGTCGCCCGTCTGCACCTCGGCCGCCTCGACGGTGATCAGCACAGCCGACCCCCTCGGCGACGGTGACCCACTGGTCGGGGGGGTGCTGGGTGCGGGTCGGGTGGTGATGGCGGTCTGGGTGATCGGGCCGAAGAGGTCCTCTCCTGGACCTCGACGACGCCGGTGACGGTCTCCGCGCCCATCTGGTCGCCGACCTGGACGTCCTTGGCGAGCATGGGCTCCTCCTTCATCTGTGCGGTGTTTGAGGTGGTTTGTCGGGGTGGACCGGGCCGGACAGGGCCCGGTCCGCACCGGTATGAGGTGGTTTGGGGGGTGTCCCCGGGGTCGGCGGTGGTGCGTCCAGGTGGACCGCCCGTCTGACCAGGGGCATAGCGGACTTATCCGGCTTGGTCCGGGGGTTCTGCGGCCGGTCCGGGTCTAGTCCGGGGTGGACCCGCGCCGCAGCAGGGCCTGGAGGGTGTCCAGGCGGTAGCCGTTGGGGCGCTGCCGTCGGCCTGGCGCGGGAGCTTGACCGTGCCGCCGCCCCGGCCGCGCGCAGCAGCTCGCCCAGGCGCTGGCCGGTGAGCCCGTCGAAGCGGTCGGGGAAGGTGCGGGCCATGGCGTGGCCAGGTCTCGGCGGCCGCCCTCGCGCCCGCCGCCCGATCACCGCGACGACCGACTCGACAGCGAGCGGCGGTCGTGTCGGCCTGCTCGGCCTCGGCGGACTCGGCCGCGTAGCCGACCAGCTTCCCGGCCTCCTTGCGCAGCAGCCGGCCCCGGGTGCAGATCCCGTCGAACTCCTCCAGCGTGATCATGTCGGCCTTGAGCGTGTAGTGGCCGCCGTCCTCGCCCAGCTCGACCACCGCGACGCCCTTGTGGACCTCCAGCAGGTCGTGCGGGGCCGCGCCGTCGGCGACCGCGTCCGGCCCCAGGACGTTGCGCGCCGAGTCGATCCCCTTGACCCGGTACGAGACCCGGCCCGCGAACGCGTCGCGCAGGTCCGGGGTCACCGGCGAGTCCGGGCCCGGGCGGTGGACGATCGCCGTGCAGATGCCGCCCTGGCTGGAGTTCTGGCGGTTGAGGGTGGTCAGCGCCTCACGCGTCAGCGTGGCGTAGCTGGGGTCGTTGGGGCGGGTGCCGGAGCGGATCGTCTGGGCGGCGAGCAGGAAGTTCTGCAGCTCGTCGAAGATCACCAGCGTCAGGCTGAAGTCCGTGCCCGGACAGGGCGCGGGTGAGCTTGCCCTCGGGCACGGCCCGCAGGTCCTGCTCGGCGAGCTTCTCCAGGCGGTGCCCGACCGCGTCCAGGTCGGTGTTGACCTCGACCAGGGTCTCGTAGATCTCGCGGACCTTGTCCGGGCTCTTGCCGACCACGTACCGGTAGGCGATCTTGCGCAGCGGCAGCCAGTCGGCGGACGGCTTCGCGCTGAGCAACACGATCTTCAGGTTGGGGTCCAGCGCCGCCGCGGCCGCGATGAGCCGCACGAAGAACGTCTTGCCGTAGCGCTGCAGGCCGCCGACCATCAGCGAGGACCACAGCAGGTACAGGACCTTGCGCACTCCGCGCGCGTCCGCGCCCAGCGGCACCCCGTCGCGCCACAGGTCCCAGCGCTCGGCGTCGATCAGCAACGACGGCACCGGCGGGCCGCCGTAGGGGTTGGCGTGGTCGCTCACCCACATGGTGAAGCGCCCCTCGTGGCCGTCCTCGCTGGTGTCGACCGCCATCTCGATCTGGCTGGCCTTGCGGGTCAGGGCGGAGGCGATCTCGCCGCTGCGGGCGATCGCGTCCTTGGCCTTCTTGCCGGGCGGCAGCTGCACCGTGGCGGTCCACCCCGGGCCCTGGGTGAGCATGGAGACGATCTTGGCGCGCTTGGACGACTCGGCGGTGACGACCCCGGCCTCGACCAGGCGGTCCATCAGCCAGTCCCGGGACGCCTGCTCGACCTCGGTCACGGCCGCCGGCGCGGCCTCGGCCTGGACCAGCGTCTCCAGCTGCACCGGCTGGCCCTGCGGCACGGCGTCCTCGGGCGCCTGCTGCTGGGCCTGGCCCGCGTCGACGACGCCCCGCTCCGGCAGGCCGGGCTGCGCGGGGACCGTGCTGCTGGCGACGCCGGCGGGCCCCGGTGCCCCCTCGGCCCCGTCCGGGCCGTCCTCGGTGCCGCGCGCGCCCAGCTTCCACAGTGCGACCGCCGCCGCGAGCAGCACGACCGGGGTGATCAGCGGTGTGTGGATCGGCAGCATGATGCCGCCGCCGACCACCGCGCCGACCACGATGCAGCCGCGCAGGGTCTGCTTGGCCAGCCGGGCCCGCTTCACGTCCCGGGCCGACGGCGGCAGCGCCTCGCCCTGGCCCTGCTCGACGGCGCGCCGCAACCGGGCCTCGGCGTGGGCCAGTTCGCTGCGCAGGGCGGACGACGCCCGCCGGGCCGCCCCAACTCCGCCCGTCTGCCCGTTCCCGCCCGCCTCGCGGGCGGCCTGGGCCTCGGCCTCGACGATGCGGTGCTGGAGCCGGTCGACCTGGTGGCGCAGCTCCAGCTCGGCGCGCTCCCGGTCGGCCTTCTGCCGCTCGGCGACCTGCACCATCAGGTCCAGCTCGTTGATCTCCTCGGTCTTGACCCACGACCAGATCCGGCCGACGCCCGCCCTCGCGCGCTGGCCGACCTCCTCGCGGCTCGGCAGCCGGTCGCGCAGCCCGGCCGCCTGCTCCTGCGGCGCTCCGTCGTCCTGGCCCTGGTGCTCCTGGTCGTGCTCGGCGGCGGCCTGCGCGGCGGGCTGCTGCTCGACCGGGGCCGCCGGGGCGGCGTCCTCGGTGTCGCCCGGCGCGGACTTCTCGAACGTGACGCTCACTGCTCTCTTCCCTTCACCTGGTCGAACGGGTCGGTGGGTGCGGATGGTCCGGTGACCGGCCGCCTGCGCCGGCCCCGCCCCGGCGGGGGCGGGCGGGGCCCACGCGGGCGGTCGGTTCACGCCACGCCGCTGACGGAGGTGATGACGGAGTTCAGGAGCTGCCCGAAGGTGTCGTGGATGAGCACGCCGAAGCTGCTGGCCCCGAGGAAGGTCCCCATCGCGACCGCGATGATCATCCACAGCCAGGTGTGGCCCTTGTGCTTGATCGCGTACCAGCACAGGCCGCCCAGGACCACCACGGCGACCCCGCTGCCGACGTTGTCGCCGCCCGTCACGGTGGAGTCGAGCTGGACCTGCTGCTGCGGCATGTCGGCGAGCTGGGCGACGGTGCCGGTGTGGAACGAGTCGGCGTACATCGTGTGGGTGTCGGCGACCGGGAACTGGGCGGTGACGGTGCTGCTGCCGGTGGTCCAGGTGACCGGGACGGTGGTGGCGGTGTCGATGTTCATGGCGATCCCTCCGAGGGGGTCAGTTGGTGCGGGGCGAGGTCGGGGCGGTGCTGTTCTTCGGCGGCGTCGGGGCGGTGCACGGGGTGGTGCCGGTGCCGGGGCACTGGACGGTGCCCTGGCCGGACGGGGCGACGACGATCCCCCAGTCCTCGCAGCGGGTGCACTGGTAGCGGGGCGGGATCGGCATGGCTGCCTCCTGGCGGTGCGGTGGTGCTGTGCTGGGTGCGCCCGGTGCGCTTCCTCGCGGTGGCCTGCCGGGCGGGCGGGGCCGGGCTCAGCGAGACCCGGCGGCGGTCTCCAGTGCGGTGATGCGGGCGGCCTCGGCTGCGGCCGGGTGGTACTTCGGGGTGTCGCCTTTGCGGCGCCGCGGCGGGTTGCCCGGGCCGACCCGGCCGCCGACGACGGAGGCCATGCGGCGGGGCTTGCGGGCGGTCTTCGCCAAGGCCGTTTCGGGCAGGGGCATTTGGTTCGCGACCTGCGGTGATGCGGTGTCGTCGGACTCGGTGAGGATGGTGTCGGCCAGACCCTCCGGCAGCAGCAGTCCGCTGCTGTGCAGCCGCAGCACGACCGTCTCGTGTCCGGGCGGCGCGGTGATCGTCTCCGGCTGCGGCACCGAGGGTTCTTGGACGGTCAGCGCCGCGCGCAGGGCGGCGCGCGCCTCGACCCGCTGCCGCTCCAGCTCCGGGGTCAGACCGGGGTCGGCGGAGCCGGTGTGGATCTCCCACGCCACCGCCCACGCCTCATCCGGCGTCATCGACCCGTAGGGGGCGGCGGACCAGATCCGCTCGGCGACGCGGAGCACGTCCTTGTGCGCCCGGCGGCGCTTGCGGGCGTGCCGTGCCCGGGCCCGGTCCTCGGCCCGCTGCGCGCGGGTCCGCGTGCTGGTGCCGTGCCGGCCGAGCGACCGCAGCTCCCAGATCCCGATCCCGGCCAGCGAGGCGACCGCCAGCACCAGGCCCACGGCCACACCGTGCGAGCTCACCCCGCCGATGTAGTTGATCGTGGCGGCGATCGAGGCGGACACCCACATCGCGATCCGGTACGGCAGCACCGGGCGCCCGTCGCGTCCGGCCCGGGACGCGCCCACGGTGGCGACCCACGCGCTGGCCTCCAGCATCGCCGCCAGCGCGGCGGCGATCGCCGAGCCGACTCCGTGCCCGTGCAGCGAGCGCCACTGGTAGGTGACGGCCGGGACGATCGCGCAGGCCATGACCAGCAGCGCGAACGCGGTGTCGGCCTCGGCCATCAGCCAGGCCCGGGCGGATCCGGCGCGCTTGGACCAGCGCTCGGCCCGCTCCTCCTTCGCCCGGGTGGCCTCGCGCCGCGCGGCCGCCTTCTCCCGCTGCTGGCGCACCTGGGCCGCGTCGGCGTCCTTGCGGCGCTGCTCGGCGGCGTCGGCCCGGTCCTTGCGGCGCTGCTCGGCGACGTTCGCCCGGTCCTTGCGCAGCTGCTCGGCGTCCGCGATCCGGTCGAAGCGGCGCTGCTCGGTGGTGTACCTGGTGTCGCTCACCGCTGCCCCTCCTTCGGCTCGGTCCTGCTGTCGGTGTTCTCGGTCCTGGGCTTGGGGTCGAGCAGGCCGTGGCTGCGGTCCAGCTCGCCGGCGGTGAGGTAGCCCTCGATGTCCGCCGCATCCCACATGGCCGCCGGGCCGTGGGCCGCGCGGAAGGCCACCCGGGCGGGGACGGTCTGGGTCTTGGTGGTCATCGGTCCTCGCCTCCGTTCACGCTGGTCAGACGGGTGAAGACACGCACCGGCATGTCGGCGAAGGTGCCGTCGGCCTGCCAGTACCAGCCGAGGCCCTCCTCGACCAGGGCGGCGCTGCTGCCGACCAGTGCGGCCAGGCGGTCGACCACGGCCTGGCGGGCCATCGCGTCGCCAGAGCCGTACTGGACCTGGATGGCGATGAAGCCGGAGTCCAGGCGGATCTGGAGTTCGGGGCGCCCCTGGACCAGGACCTGGCCGCAGGCGGCGAACCTGAGCAGTGCGAGCAGTTCGGTCTCCGAGGCCGACGGGACGGCGGCGATCCCAGTGGTAGTCGTGGACGCGGTCACGCCCCACCCCCGGATCCGCGCTGCGCGGGCGCCTTCGTGGTGGTCTTGGGCTTCGTGGCTGCCGGGCGCTTCGCCGGAGCCGGCTTCTTCGGGGAGGCCGGGGTGCCAGCCGGAGCGGCGGAGGCGGGCTTCGCCGCCGGCCTGCTCGGCTTCGTGGCCGGGGACTTCTGGGTGACCTGCCACAGCACGATGGCGACCAGGACGAGCAGGACCAGCAGGCGGGCCAAGGGCTGCATCTGTACGTGCATCCCGGTCGCGGGCACCACCAGCAGCAGCGGCCAGTCGACGCGAAGCTTGCGGCCGACGCCCTTGGCGGCGGTCTCGATCGCGGGGCTCATCGGACTGCCTCCCCGGCGACTGCGCGCAGCGGGAGGGCGGGGACGGCGGGGCTGGTGAGCTGGTTGCGCATCCGCAGGGTGTCGGCTCGCAGCAGGCGGATCGCCCGGTCGAGCTGGGCAACGGCCGGAACGGGGAGGTGATGGGTCCGACGCGAGTAGGCGTCGACCTGGAGCCACCAGGCGTGGGCGGTGACCACCAGGCAGAGCATCGCCTTCACCGCGGGGGACGAGGTTTCGACGGAATGGAGTCTCGGTGTCTGACCTGCGATAACGTCGTTCATGGGTCGTGTCTCCCTTGTTGAACGGCCCTGCGGCTCCGGTGTTCACAGCACCGGAGTCGCGCTGGTTTTGGGCATGACGAAGAAGACCCTCTTTGGGCCCCCTCCCTCTTAGGTGACAGCACCTAACGAGAAAGATGCTGACCTACGGCGAGGGTGATGTCAAGGACTAGCTGCTAGCACCTATCCTTGAGATCCTTGGGACGAGAGGAGGTGCCACGTGGCAGGCACAGCGGAAGAAATCGCGGCCAACCTGCGGGAACGGATCCACCGCGGGGAACTGCGCCCTGGAGACAAGCTCCCGACGATGGACCAGCTGGTCGAGCAGTACGGGGTTGCCAGGCAGACAGCACGGCAGGCCCTGGCTCTGCTCAAGCAGGAAGGACTCGCCGAGTACCGGGCAGGCCGGGGGGGGACGATCGTGCGAGAGAAGCCGACAACGCGCATGGTGCGCTCCCGGGCGATGGAGCGGGACCACATGGGCTACTACTCCGGCGCGAGCGTGCAGCATTGGCGCGTTATCCCCGGGACGCAGACCGAGGTGACCACCGAGCCTGTCCCGGCCGACGTGGCCGCGCTCCTGGGCGTGGATGCCGGGACGCCGCTCGTGGTCCGCAGGCGCATGAACGGCGATCCGGACATCGAGCGGCACCGCCAGCTGACGGACAGCTGGCTGCACCCCGCAGCTGTGGAGGCCCTGCCGGTCTTGGCCGGGAGCAGTGGACTTGGGGGGATCTACGACCGGATCGAGGAGTGGGCCGAACAGCCGATCGTCTGGAACGAGGAGATCACCGCTGCCACGCCGAGCCCGGCCGAGGCGTCCGCCCTGCTGCTCCCGCCGGGGGTGCCTCTTCTGCGCGTGATCAGGACCTCCACCGTGACTATCGACCGAAAGCCGCTGGTCGCCGAGGTGAACGACATCCGCATGAGTGCGGAGCTGTTCAGCGTCGCTTACCAGCTGAGCCGCCGTGGAGCTGCCCGTTGGCCCGTCAGGCCGGCCTCGGAGAACTTCTACGAGAGCTAGATCCTTGATCACGTTCACGCGTAAGCGACCGACTGTCCCCGCCACCGCAATCCCACCTCTGCCGCCGACCTGCTGCTCGGATGTGGATCACCGTGCTCCGCGGGTGCGCCGACGCAAAGTGACGAGCGCCGGTGACATCACGAATGTCACCGGCATACGTCACCTCACAAGATCAGCGGTCGGCTGGCAGTCTCGGACCAGCGCTCAACGCGCAACTAAGGCATTGCGGTGAGGAGTTCAACCATGGACGACCGCCCCGACTGGGCTCGCAGGATGGTCGAAGAACGGGCCGCACGGAACTGGAGCCAGCTGGAGGCCGTGCGCGCCCTGCACCCGCGCCTGCCCGCCGAGCCGTTCATGAGCGAGCAGGACCTGCTGCGGCAGTGGAAGCGCTGGGAGAGCGGCGAGGTCTACCCGCGCAAGTACGCTCCGGCGATCGCGGCCTGCTTCGGCACGACCACCCACGCCTTCTTCCCGACCAAGCGGCAAGCGGGACGGCCAGGCGGAGATCCTGGCCGTCAGCGGCATGGACACCGTGGACATCCTGACCCGGCTGCGCGCGTCCGACGTCGACCAGGCCACCTTCGACGCGCTGCGGATCACCATCGACCGGTTGTGCTGCGAGTACGCCTACATGCCCGCCGACCAGCTGCTCATCGAGGGCCGGGCCTGGCTCGGGCGCGTGGCGGGGCTGCAGAACCAGCGCCTCAGCCTGGCCCAGCACCGCGAAGCGATCAGCCTCGCCGGGCAGTTGGCGCTCCTGGTGGGCTGCGTCGAGTACGACTCCGGCATCCGCCGCCAGGCCGAGGCGACACGGCAGGCCGCGCTGCTGCTGGGCTCGGAGGCCGGCAACCTCGGAGTCCAGGGCTGGGCCTACGAGATGAAGGCCTGGTTCGCCCTGACGTCCGGGGACTACCGGGGCGTCATCGCGGCCGCCGACGCCGGGATCGCGGCCGCGCCCCGGGAGTCGGTGGCGGTGCAGCTGTACGCGCAGAAGGCGAAGGCCTGGGCGCGGATCGGCGACCGGCAACAGACCGAGGTCGCCCTCGACGCGGGCCGCCAGCTCCTGGAAGGGCTGCCGTATCCGGAATCCGTCGAGAACCACTTCGTCGTGGACCCGGCGAAGTGGGACTACTACCGCATGGACGCCTACCGAAAGGTCGGCGAGGACCAGCTCGCACAGCAGCTCGCCAGCGTCCTGCGCGTCGACGGCGACTTCGACGGCGCGGAGCGGCAACCCATGCGCAACGCCGAAGCCCGGGTGACGCTGGCCGTCGTGGCTGCCCGCCAGGGCGACCTGGACGCGGCCCTGGCCTACGGGGAGCGCGCACTGAGCGGTGATCGGCGGTCCCTGCCGTCGTTGGCCATGGTGGCCGGCGACCTCGGCTCAGTGCTGCAGCAGCGGTACGGAACCGTCAGCGAGGCGCAGGAGTTTCTACAGCACTTGCGTTCGCTCCGAGGAGGCGATTAGGAGAAGAGATTCCATTCCACACAGAGGAATAGCATGAACCGTTTCCAGGGCCTGGAATGCTGAAATACCCAGGACACGCCCTGGGTCTCTTCTCACATGCCCTGAGCAGGGGTGACGTGGTCTAGTGGCTAGCGGCTGAGCCACCGGGGATCGGGGCATGGTTCGCGCGCCCGCTCCCGATTAGAATGCGCCTCGGCTCATCACGGAGGGCCCGAGCGACACGCAGGCAATTAGGAACACAGCGGCCGGAAAGAGCGCTAGGGTGTTCCCAGCCATCCTCCGGGCTGGTCAAAAAAACATCCGGAAACGACGAAGCGGCCCCCAGTCGCCAAACTTGGGCCGCTCGCCGTTGCACAGATACTGCCGACGGTACAGGTACAGGCCATCCGCGAGAGCACAAAGCTCTCAAGTCGGCGAGTCTCGTACTCAACTTTCCGGCAGTCGGAAAGGTCAGCTGGTGACACGCCCCACGCACGACCCCGCACCACCGTCGAGCACGATCACGCCTCCCCCGCTCCCTCCCTCGGTCACGGTGCTGCGGGAGGTTGTGTTCGGCCCGGCCGCCCTGCGCAGCCCGAACGCGGTGACTGTCTTCCTTCACCTACTGTTCCTGGCCTCGCCGTATGGCTCGCCCTCTGGATCTGCCGGTCTCACCGTTCGCGGCCTACTGGGGTCGTTGCGCGCTCAGAACGTTCAGGCCGCTGATGGGCAGCCGTTCAGCGCCAGCACCTCGCCGCCGCGCTGGAGGAGTTGGCCGTGGTCGGCCTGGTCCGCCGACCGCAGACGGCGGGGACACCGCCTTCGAACTCCGCTCCTGCCCGCAAGCCCCTCAGCTTCCCGTCCCGGCGCCGACGACCGGCGCTCGTGCGGCGGAAGCCGAGGACCGAGGTGACGCTGCCGCTGACCACGTGGCCTACGTGATGCGCCTGAACATCCGCGGCACCGTTCAGAAGGCTGCGTTGGCCGCGCTGGCCTCCCGCTGCGGTGCGGACCACTCCTGCACAGTGTCGAACGGGCAGCTGGCACTGGAGGCCGGGACAGCTCTTGACCGGCTGAGGGTCGCGCTACGCGAGCTTCGACACCGCGGCCTGGTCTCGGTGTTCGAGCAACGTCGTGCCGACGGGGGCCGGGACGCCAACCGCTTCGTCCTGCACGGCCCCTGGGACGGCTGGGGTGGGTCTGGAGTGCCTTTCCCGGAAATCGCAGCCTGCAGGCCGGCCAGCGCTGACGACTCGGCGGTGACGCGATGAGCGCACCCGCCGCGACGCTGCCTGGCCCCGTGAGGGCGATGACCTGGCGGACGGCAGGATCCGCGAGGCGCGGAACGTCCCGGGCCCGCCCTCTGTGACTGTCTACCGGCACATGGCGTTCGGGGCCGGGCTGACCGGCCCGTTCGACATGACCGGGCTGGTGCACCTGATGTTCCTCCTGGACGGCGGCCGCGACGCCAGCATGGCGATGCTGCTGGAGTCGCTGCGCCGGGAGGGAGTCCCCGGCACGAACGGTCGCGGGCTGATCGGTGAGACCACCGTCCAGGCGATGATGCGACGGTTCATCAAGGCGGGCTTCATCCGCAAGGTGCCGCGCAAGCGGCTCACGGGCGCGAAGCCGGGCTTCGGGCCGCAGGAGTACGCGTTCTACCGCGAACCCGCCTACAACCCGGACTGGTCCGAGAACGACGTCGACGACCAGGCGCAGGAGCCGGCGGCGCAGGCCTCGGCGCAGCCGCAGGCCGGGCCGGTCGGCCCGTTGGGGGAGCAGCCGCCGGCGGAGGACCCGGACGCCCCGGCGGCGGAGGAACTGGCGGCCGCCGTCGACCTGCTGGAGAACCTGCCGGACCCGTGGACGGTCGGCCAGGTGAAGGCGCAGAAGCTCGCCCCGGCGCTGGCCCGGCAGGTCCGCCGCCTGGAGCTCGACTACGACCAGGCGCTGGTCGACCAGCTGACGGCGAACCCCGGCGGGGTGCGGAGCTACGTCAACGTGCTGCCCGCCCGGATCAAGGACCTGAAGCGGGTGCGCACCCGGTTCACGGCGGCGCGGCCGCAGGTCCCCGCAGGTCCCCGCAGGCCTTCGGAGGGGCCGCTGAGCCCGTGCCCGAAGCACCCGGGGGTGGACGCCACCGAGTGCGAGCCGTGCGTGGCGGCCGCGGTGGCGGAGCGCGAGGCGGAGCTGGCGGCCGAGCAGGCGCGCCGGGAGCAGCGGCAGCGGCCCGCGGTGGAGTCCTCGCCGGAGCCGGTGCGTGATCCGCTGGCCATCATCGCGCGGGCGATGGCGGCGGCGCCCAAGCGCGGCGACTGACCGCTCAAACGTTCGGCGGCCGGGGTGCCACCCGGCCGCCGGATCGAACAACCCCTTCCCACCAGGAAAGAGAGTCCCCTATGACCCTACCCACCCATGTCCCGGAGCAGCAGGGCGAGCCGATCGACTGGACGGACGCCGAGGCCGCGCCGGGCCCGGCGCGCGACCGGTCGATGGACCGGGTGCCGCCGCAGGACCTGGCCGCCGAGCAGGCGGTGCTGGGCGGCATGCTGCTGTCCAAGGAGGCCATCGCCGACGTGGTGGCGGTGCTGAAGCCCTCCGACTACTACCGGCCCGCGCACGAGACCATCCACCGGGCGGTGCTCGACCTCTACACCAGCGGTGAGCCCGCCGACCCGATCACGGTGGCCAGCGAGCTGACCAAGCGCGGCGAGATCGTCAAGGTGGGCGGGCCGTCCTACCTGCACACGCTGGTCAACACGGTGCCGACGGCGGCGAACGCCGAGTACTACGCCGACATCGTGCACGAGCTGGCGGTGACGCGGCGGCTGGCCGAGGCCGGCACCCGGATCGCGGCGATGGCCTACGCGGGCGAGGGCGAGGCGAAGGAGCTGGTCGCCAAGGCGCAGGCCGAGCTCGCGACGGTGGACGACGCGCGGGCCGAGGAGCAGATCATCCGGATGCGCGACAGCATCGGCGGCACCCTGGAGCTGATGGAGGCCCTGGGCAACCGCAAGGAGGGCCTGCACGGGGTCCCCACGGGGTTCAGGGACCTGGACGCGCTGACCAACGGGCTGCAGGCCGGGCAGCTGATCATCATCGCCGCGCGCCCGGCGCTTGGGAAGTCGACACTGGCGCTGGACATCGTCCGGTCGGCCTCGATCCACCACGGCATCCCCTCGGTGTTCTTCTCCCTGGAGATGGGGCGCGATGAGCTGACCATGCGGGCGCTGAGCGCCGAGGCCCGGGTGGGCCTGCACAAGATCCGCACCGGGACGCTGACGGACGACGACTGGAACGCGCTGGCCAAGGCGGCTCCCCGGGTGACCGACGCCCCGATGTACATCGACGACTCCACCCAGATGTCGTCGCTGGACATCCGGGCCAAGGCGCGGCGGCAGCAGCAGCGCCACGGCCTGGGCCTGGTCGTCGTGGACTACATGCAGCTGATGCAGGCCGGCGGCCGCCGCGCGGAGAGCAGGCAGGCGGAGGTCTCCGAGATCAGCCGCAACCTCAAGCTGCTGGCGAAGGAGCTGGCGGTGCCGGTGGTGGCGCTCTCGCAGCTGAACCGCGGACCGGAGCAGCGCACCGACAAGCGCCCGCTGATCTCGGACCTGCGCGAGTCGGGCTCGCTGGAGCAGGACGCGGACATGGTCATCCTGCTGCACCGCGAGGACGCCTACGAGAAGGAGTCGCCGCGCGCGGGCGAGGCGGACCTGATCGTGGCCAAGCACCGCAACGGGCCGACGGCGACAATCTCAGTGGCCTTCGCTGGCCATTATTCGAAGTTCCAGGACATGGCTACAGCCGCCTGAACTGCATTAATACAGCTATTACGCCTGTGAGCGCTCCTCATCGTAGGAGCGCTCACAGGCGTGTTCGGGCTCTGCCCGCTCGGTGTTCTCCGCGTCGGCGGCGGCCGCCAGGAGCAGCTGCTCGGCAGGGCCTGGCCCGGTGTCGGCGGGCCCCGGCGCGGCGCCCCCCTGGCCGGTGCCCGATCCGCTCGGGGCGAATGTCAGCGGACCGCTGACGGGGTGCTGGGCGCGGGTCTCGCGCCGCCGACCCTCCATGGACAAAACCGCAGGTCAGCCTTACGACGCTTGCCAAGGGTCGTAAGAGGCCGCGCGGAGACAAAACCGCAGGTCAGCCTTACGACGCTTGATGGGGCTCGTAAGGTCTTACGACCCTTGGCAAGCGTCGTAAGAAACGGGGTAAAACCGCAGGTCAGTCTTACGACCCTTGCCAAGGGTTTCCCCCCCACACCCCCGGAGGGTTGGTAAACCCTCCCCCCCTGACCCCCCGCGGCGAGTGCCGCTGCGAGCGGGGCCGGGATGGATGGGAGGGGATCGCTCACGCGATTCGACAAGCCACCCGCCGCCGGCCCGGCCCGCAGCCCGGGTGCACCCACCGCCGACCCTGGCGGATAACAGAGCCCTGCGCAACGCCCACCAGTGGTGTCGATCTCCCGGTACACGTGCTGCCGCACCCCCTGCCGCACCAAACGATCTTGATCCGCCCCCGGCGCAGTCGCCGGTTTCGCCGTGAGCGGCACGCTCGCGCCTTGATCAGCACCGGCTGTGCCGGTGCGCGAGGCTCTGTTATCCACCCGCTTGGAGGGGCTCGCGCCCCGTCACCCATTCGGGTGACGGGGCGCGCGCCGTGGACGCGTAGGAGAGAAAGCGCAGGTCAAAGCGGTATGGACGTCCCTGCGGGACGACTCAATGAGGCCAGTCGGCTCCGCCGGGGCGGCACAGCCGCCCCGGCTCCACCGACGGCAGAGACGACGGGCTTCGCCCGGCAACCGGAACAAGCGGCTCGCCTCGGCGGCCCTGTGGCCCGCGGCGGGCCGATCTCCGGACCGCCGGACCCGACGGGGCGGTCCCGGGGTCCATGGGCCGCACGCGGGCGCACAGGGGTGCTCTCGGGGGTCCTGCGGGGCAGGGCGAGGGTCGGGGGGTCGCTGGGACGCGTGTGACTCGACGGGCCTGTGCGCCGCCCTGGGGCCCTGCCGCCCGGCCGCCCCGCCTCGGGGGCCCGCGCGGCGCGATCGGCCGCCTGCGGGGCCGCCAGCGGCGTTCCCGGCGGCAAGCCGGGCGGCGCCGACCCCGGTGTCGGTTCTCATTCAGTTGTTCAGTGGGTCGCCCGAGAGAGAGCGAGTCGCGCTGACCTGGCGTTCCCGCAGATGAGAGCCCAATGGGAGCGGCCAGGACGCTGCGTACTGAACTCTCAAGCGAGGCCGCCGGCTGGATTGGCCAGAGGGGGTCGCCACTGAACGACTGGATGAGCGCCGACACCCGGGCAGCCGGCCCGCGGCGCGCCCATCGGGACGTCAGCGTTTCGCTGACACGATTACGCTTTCGCTCCCGCTGGTTTTTTCGCTGGCTGAAAAGAACGTGGAATAGGCATCCTTATAGCTACCTTTTGGGCGCTCTCAAACACTGTTGCTATAGCACTCTCAATAGACCTCTGCTTGGCTGCTTCAATGGGCAGCTAAATCGCTCGCGTCTCAGCTATCTGACTGGCGATCGGTGCTCCGACCAGGGCGTCAGCGTTCTACTGACAGCGTTCAGGAGGACGTCTCGGCTGTCTTTTCAGCTAGCGAAAACAGCAGCTTTATGCTGTCTGCAAGGAGAGCTGGAAGGATGCCTTCTCAGCGCTCCCTTTAGTGCGCCATTGAGCTAGTGAACTGGTCAGCCAAAGCGGTTCCGTGTCAGCTGTCTGGATTGCGGGCGGTACGGCCGTGGCGCGCGGCCAGGTCGAGCGCCCGCAGCAGCGCCGGGTGCCATCCGGCCTGCGCCAAGGCCGGGCCGTGCAGCCCGCCCGCGTGCAGGGCGCGCAGCACCGAGCGGTGCTCGATGCCCTCGAACCAGGCGTCGTCCAGCCAGGTCCTGACCTGCCTGCGGCAGCGGCGCACCGGGGCGTCGGCGTCGGCCTGGTCGAGCGCGGCCGCGAGCCTGCGGGCCCCGTCGGTGAGGCGGTCCAGGAGCTGCGCGGCGCGCTCCGCGTCCGGGTACCTCGGCGGTCGGCGCGGGTCCTGGAACCGGACCGGGTCGACACCGCGGCGCAGCTGCTCCATCCGCCCGGGCAGCGGCGTCCAGCCGGGCTCGCCGGCGAGCAGCTGGTTGGCCTCGGCGACCGCCGAGCTCCACGCGTAGGCCAGGCCGCGCTCGCCCAGCGGCGTCCCGGCCGGGCGCGGCATCGGGAGCTCACCGTCGCGGATGACGCCGTGGTTGCCGTGGACGGAGACCCACAGCGCGGTGGCCGATCCCTGGAGCGGCGCGGACTGGCCCCGGCGGCGGCCGGCCCCGGGGTCGGGGTTGATGATGCGGCCGCGCTCGTCGAGCCAGGCGGCGACCGCCGCGGTGGACTGCCGCAGCAGCGCGACGGCGTCGACGCGGGTGTGCCCGTCGGCGGTGGTGCCCTGGGGCGGCGGCGCACCCGGGCGGCGCGCAGGCCCGGGTGGAGGTCGTCGAGCTCCTGGTCGACCAGCTCGCCGGCGCGGGCGCCGGTGTCGGCGACCATGCCGCCGATGGCCAGCATCCGCAGCCGGGTGGCGGAGCCGCCGCCCCGGTGCGCTGCTGCAGGTCGGCCAGGGTCTCGCGGAGCATCTCGCGCGGCCGCGGCGGCACCGGTACTTTCGACGGCTGCCTGGGGGCCTTGCTGGGCAGGTGGGCCTCGGTGCCGACGGCGTCGGCCAGCAGACCGAGCACGGCGCGGCGCATCCGGGTGGTGTCGGCGTTCTCCTTGTCGGCCTTGCGGGCGGTGGCCCGGACCCGCAGTTCGCCGGCCGCGCCGAGCGCCAGGTAGGCCGTCGTGGCCTGCAGGTCTTCCAGCAGGTCCTCGACCGCGGCCTCGGGGCCGAGCGGGTAGTCCGGGTGCTGCAGCGCCCGGGCGAGCTCGCCCGCGACCCACCACAGCTGGCGCTCGCGCGCCGCCGACCCGGCGGCCCGGGCCGCGCTCGCGGCCGCGCGGTCCAGGCCCGGGTGCCCCACCGTGCGGTTGCTCACCACCGGAAGCCCCGGGCGTTGCGGCCAGCAGCCGCAGCTGCTCCACCTCGTGGACGGCGGCGGCCGCCGCCGTCGCCTGGCGCCGGTCGGCTTGGGGCGTGGCGGTCATGGGGCAGCAGGTGGAACGCCACGGCCTCGATGCCCGACACAGGGCCGGCCCCGGGGACCGGAGACCAGGCGCGTGGCCAGGACCTGGACGTAGCCGTTGAACGCCATCCGGTCGCGCAGGTCGGCCTCCGCCCATGCCTCGGAGCTGTCGACCAGCGCCTCGGCGGCGGTGCGCAGCCGCGTCTCGGTGTCGGTGGCCCACTGCTGCAGGTCCCGCTCCCCGGCCTTGGCGGCGCGCATCCGGCCCACGTCACGGCTGCTGTGCGCGGTGACGTGGGCGCGCTCCAGGCGCAGCGCCCGCGACTCGGCGGACTGCGGGTGCGCAGGCCGAGCGGGACGGCGATGTCGGTCCAGGTGATCTCGCGCGTGCGGGCCTGGCGGATCAGCCGCAGCTCGATCCTCTCCAGCTGCTCGCGGGCCTCGGCGACCAGGGCCAGGGCGGCGAGCAGGTCCTCGCCGTCCGGATCGGCGGGCGCGTAGTGGTAGGGGTGCTCGCCGTCCCGCGCGTCGGCGACGGAGTTCACTCGCATCAGGGCCTCGTGCACCGGCATCCGGCGGGAGCCGCCGAACTGCTCCTGGTCCTCGCGCTCCCGGGGGGTGCGGTAGCGGTCCTGGATGCGTTCGAGGGCCGCCTCGCGCCGCTCGTACTCGTTCGTCATGGGCGTCAGCATTTCACTGACGCCCGCCGCCGTGCTTGCCTTCCGGGGGATTTCACACCACCAGGTGGTGTCACCGACCTCGGTTAATAGCCCTCTTCATTGTCTTCACACGTGGACCGCTGCGCGCATTACGGCACGTCGCAGCCCTCCTCCGGCACGGAAGGCTCCTACAGTGATGCCCATGACGACATTGGCTGTACGCGCGGCAACGGAGACGGCTGCGCGCTATGTGCTGCTGAACCAGAAGGGCGGCGTCGGGAAGACCCAGCTCGCCTGGCAGCTCGGCCGCGAGCTCGCCGAGCTCGGGCTGCGGGTGCTGATGGTGGACCTGGACCCGCAGGGGAACCTGTCGTACGCCCTGGGCCTGCTCCCCGCCGAGGACGCCCCGGAGAACGACGCGACGCTGTCGACGGCGATGACCGGCAAGTGGCGTGAGGGGGACCCGAGAAAGGGCGGCGACCCGATGGTGCTGACCCGGCCCTACCCCCACCACCCGAACCTGCACCTGCTGCCCTGGGACTGGGACCACTTCACCATGGTGCGCACCCTGGACGTCCTGGAGTACCGAGAGGCCCGGCTGAGCCGGGTGCTCACCTGGTTCGACGGCCTTTTCGACGTCATCCTGCTGGACTGCCCGCCGTCGCTGGACATCATCACCGACAACGCGCTGCACGCGGTGCGCGACGGCCGCGGCAAGGTGCTGATCCCGGTGGAGGCCGAGGACTTCTCCCTGCGTGCCACCCGGATCCTGCTCAGCCAGATCGAGACGAAGGAGGAGAACAGCGGCTTGGACATCGACATCGCCGGGTTCGTCCTCGGCAAGATGACCGACACCAAGCTCGCCAAGGACTGCGAAGCGAAGCTGCGGAGCATCGAGCACATCGAGATCCTGGCCACGGTGCGCCACCGCACCGAGATCCAGCAGTGCGTCCGCGAGCACAAGGCCTTGCGCGACCACGCCCCGGACAACGACCAGCTCCCGGCGTTCGCCGGGCTCGCGAAGAGGATGGCGGCCTGATGGCGAGCTTCGGCGACAGCACCGAGCAGGACAAGCTGCGGGACGCGGCCGCCCGCCGCTACAAGCGGAAGCCGGCCCCGGCCGCCCCCGGGGCAACGTCCGCAAGACGTACTGGCTCCCGGCCGAGGACGCCGCCGCGTTCCAGCAGGTGATCGACGACCTGCACTTCGACACCCGGCTCGACAAGTCCGTGGTCCTCGGGGCGCTGCTGCAGGCGGCCATCGCCCAGCGCAAGCAGGTGCACGCCGGGCTGAAGGAGCGCGCGAAGGAGGCGGCGGCCGCGCCCGCTCCCGCCGCCCCGGGCACGGGCGCGCGGCCGAGCTGGACGCCGAACTGGCGGCCGAGCTCGCCGCCGAGTCCAGCTCCAGCCGCCGTCGGTCGTAGCGGCGCTGCGTCCTCGTACCCCTCTCACCCCTGGTAGTGCCCTGAGTCCTCCCAGGGCTATTAATCCAGGCCAGGACCAACCACAGCAGGAGAGATATGACTGAGCCCAGCGTCACACCACCCGCCGACGGCGAGGACCAGGGCGACGACGCCGCGCGGCCGGGCAGCCGCGCCAGCTTCGGGCTGCCGCCGCGCCGGCGCGGCCGCCCCAGCGGGCCGGACCGGGTCGCGCTGCACGTGCGGGTGACCCTGGACGTCGACGCCCTAGTGACCGAGATCGTCGACCACACCGGCGCCGGTCCGCAGGAAGTCGTCGAAGAGGCCGTGCGCCGGTACGCGGCGGCGCTGCGCCGCAGCGGGAAGCTGCCCAAGGACCCGGCCGATGCCCCCGGCCCCGGCCGCTCCGTGATCGGTTAATAGCCCTCGCAGCGCACGGATGGCTCCGCACCCTGCGAGCCCTCCGTGCGCACAGAGCCCTCCGTGCGCGAGACTGGAGGGCGCAGCCGGGTGTCTCTATCTTGCAAGACACAAAAGACCAGTTGAAGGGATCACGATGGGCGGAATGACGCCGGTGACGGCCGCAGCCCAGTACGGCACCCGGGTGAAGCTGAGCCGGGCGCTCACGCGCCAGCGGCAGCTGCGCACGGAGATCCGCAACCAGCCGCGGTGGTCGACGAAGGGCCGGTCCCGCCAGGACGCCGCACTGCTGCGAGGCGACCTGCGCGAGCACCTGGCCGCGCTGCGCGCCGCCGGCACCCTGCTCGACACCATCGACGTCCTGGCCGCCTTCGGCATCAGGGCTGAGCTGACCGCGCGGGGCTGGGACCGCACATGGGAGCCGGTGCCGGCGGAGGCCGTCGAATGGGGGCGCTGGCCCGGGTCACCCGACACCGGCACCCCGGAGCGGATCCCGCTGCGGCTGCCGAGCGAGTTGGCCACCCAGGTGCAGGCCGCCTGCTGGTGGACCAGCGCCGCCGCGATCCGCGACCTGCGCGACTGGCGCGACCGCCACCCGGACCTGCTGCTGGGCGTGCGGCCGGACGAAGAGCCGCTGGTGGAGTACCGGGAGCTGTCCCGGCGGGTGACCACCACCGGGGTCATCTGGCGCGCCGGTATCAAGACTGGCATCCTCGCTGCCGATCCAACCGCTTATGACCCAATGGAAGCCGAGGCCGATCGAGCCTCCGGTGACGCTGGCATTTCCGCCAGCTGAAAGAGCCGCCGCCCGAACAGCGGCCGCGCTCAAGGTGTCTCTATCTTGCAAGATAGAAAAGCCCTGGTAACCACGCGCACGTGGCGCTGGCCCTCCCCGAAAAGCCCGGGTAGCCGACTGGACCGGGGGCGGTGGTGAGGCACGCATTACCGGCAGCGCTACCACCATCTATGAGCTAGTCATTCCCGCCAGCTAAAACAGCAGCGAGCCGCACAGCCAGGATGGGCGAAACGTCGGCGTGAATCCTATCTTGCAAGATAGAAACACACTGTTCAGCGCGCTACAGCAGTTGCGGCGCGCCGCCGTCAGGGGCTACCGTCAGGACGTTACGGTGACGCTGGGTCTCCGGATGATCACTCTCTTGGATTGGGGTTCGCATGACTGCCGATGCCGACTCGGTGACGGTCTACGACTGGTGGGACCAGGTCCCCCAGGGCCGGTACGCCAGCCGCACCCAGCTCGCCGCCGCCGACCTCCCGCGCAAGGCCGTCGGGCCGGTCCGGGCCCGGGTGTGGAGCTCGGACTGGCGCGACCGGGGCGACCGGCAGCTCGTCGACCTGTACGACGTCGCGGAGACCGTGCCGACCAGGACCACGGCCAGGGCGCTGGCCGACTCCGAGCGCCGCAGCAGGGCGGCGCGGGTGTGCGCCGACTGCGGCGGCCACAGCCAGCGCCCGCTGGTCAGCCGCGACGGCCGCCACCGCTGCATGGCCTGCGCCCACATCGCGCGGCTGGTCGAGCGGCAGATCGAGCTGCGCGAGGAGCGGGCCGACCTGTCGGCGTGGGCCGCCGAGCAGCTGGCCGACCCCGGCACCGCGGTGGTCTGGGTGGACCTGGTCGCTGCCGGGCGCACTCCCGGCGGCCGGGCCCGCCCGCCGCTGGCCGCCCGGGTCAGCGCGGTCGACTCCACCGGCGAGCGCCTGGTCGACGTCCTGCTCGACCTCACCGGCCCGCGCACCGATGGCGCGCCGCCCAAGGCCGTCGACCCGAGGACCGGGGCCCGCCGGCTGACCCGGGCACTGGGGACCGCACCCGGCTGCTGTGCTGGGACAGCGGCACCGCGCTGCGCACCGTCCTCGCCCGGCTCCAGGAGCTCGGGCACCCGGCGCCGCTGCCCGGCCTGCCGCGCCACAACGGCAACGGCCCGCTGGAGATCGAGCACACCGTCAAGGTCTGGCGCGGCGACCTGGACCCCGCCACCGGCCACCTGCGTTCCCCCTGGCCGCCCGGCACCGCCGACCGGCTGCACCTGCTGCTGCAGCGCGTCGCCGAGGACGACGGCGCGGGCCGCCCCGGCACCAGCGGCCGCACCCGGATGCGCGAGGCCCGCGTCAACGGCCGCCCCGGGCGCTGGGGCAGCTACCCGGTGCAGATCGCGGTGACCGGCCCGGCCGGGGCGGGCGAGCGCCTGGCCGACGCGCTCGCCGACGCCGGGCTCCTGGCCGACCCGGTCCGCGCGGTCCACGGCCCGGTGCCCAGCCGCGAGGTCCCCGGCCACCACGTCACCTACCTCGGCGGCGGCGAGCAGCTGCTGGCCGATGTCCTCGGCGGCGACCGGTGAGCGGGGGCCGGCGCACGCACCCGGCGCCACTGCCCGGCATCGCCCACGTGCGCATCACCGCGGCCGACCAGGCCACCGCCGAGAAGATCCTCAACGTCCTCGGCGCATACTTCACCGTCACCGCGCCGGCGGACTACCCCGGCGGCCGCGCCTACGTCGACGTCGACACCCGCACCCCGGCCCCGGCCTACCCCGAGGCGCGCTGACCGTGGACGACACCCGGTCCCGCCCGGTGCTGCTGCTCGACATCGACGGCGTCCTGTCCCCCTACGCGGCCGCCCGGCCGCTGCCCGGCTACCGGCCCCACCGGGCCCGGCCGACCGCGTGGCGGGACTGGGCGGCGATGGTCTACCCGCGCCCCGACCACCTGCGACTGCTGCTCAACCCGCACATCGGGCGCCGCCTGGAGAAGCTGCCCGTCGACCTGGTGTGGGCGGGGGCGTGGCAGCCGCCGGAGCTGCAGCAGCTGCTCGGCCCGCTGGGCCTGGCCGTCCTGCCCCCCTCGGTGCCGTTGCAGAAGGGCCCCTTCTTCATGCGGCTCGACAACCCGGGGGTGAGTCCGCACGCCGACGACGACCAGTGGTGGCGGGCCCAGGGCATCCTGGGCTGGTCCCGGGGCCACGACCGGCCCCTGGCCTGGCTCGCGCCGCACTTCGCCCCCGGCGTCCCCGCCGAGGTGGCCCGCCACCACGCGGCCCCGGTCCTGCTGCACGAGGTCGACCCGGCCACCGGGCTGACCGACGCCGACTTCACCACGCTGGAGCACTGGGCGCGGCAGGTCGCCGCGCTCCCGCCAGCCCCGGTCGTCGTACCCAGGCGCTGCCGGGACTGCGGCGGCCGCTCGACCACAGTGGTCGACGGCCGCCGCGTCGACCGCGTCCACGACCGCTGCGGGTCGTGCTGCGAGTGCTACTGCCTCGACCGCAGCGACCGCAGCGGAGACTTCAGCGCGTGCGGCGACCTGGCCGAGGAGAGCTGCCCCGACTGCCGCTGCTGCCGGATCTGCGTCGGCTGCCACTGCTGAGCCCTGGCCCAGCGGTCTCGGGGTCGGACCAGGCGGCTAACTCAGTGTTTGCCACGCCAGTACATGAGCCGCAGATTGAGCAGTTTTTTCCACCAGCGAAAAAGCCATCCTTGCCGCTGACTGAAATAGGTCAGCGGATCGCTGACGTCGTTCCCGGAGTCAGCCGCGAGCGATTTTGGGATTCGACGTGCGGCGATGGCCCTGCGGCGAGGCCCGGGAACGGCGGCCAGGGCGACGCCGACGTGCGCGCCGGCGCAGCCGGGGCGAGCCTTCGGCGCGCTCCTGATCGCCGGTCCGGCCGTGACGCGCCCGCCGATAGGATCAGCGGGTGGCAATTGAAGACAGAGGCGCATGGTCGGCCTTCTGGATAGGTGCAGCAGTCATCTGCGCTGCGGTCCTCGTGCTCGTGTGGACCTTCGCCGCCGCCGACCATTCGACCTTCCCATGGTGGCCAACGTATCTCTGCGCCGCTCTCACGGTGGTCTTCCTCTATCTGGCCGCTGCCACTTTGGCGAAGTGGTGGCCGTACCGAGGGCGTCCCACCGTAGCTGTCGAGTCGTCAGGGATCGGCCGGGACCGTGCCGCTGCCGACGCGCCCGCGGCGCCGGTGGCGATCCGGCTGATGCCGGAGTTCGACACAGCCACGAATCAGCTGCGGCTCGGTGTTCTGAACCGGGGCGACCTTGGACGCTTCCGGGTGAAGGTCATCGACGCCCATGACCAGGATGGCGACTGGGTCGGTCCTCGCAGCTGGCCTGTTCCCTGGCTGGAGGACGGGTCCGTCGACGCCAAGGCGGTCCCGCAGTTCGACAGGCCGCTGCTCGACCTCGCCGGCTTCGACTTCCTCGCGCTCCAGGAGGATCTCGACGGGACCAAGTGGCTGCGCGGCAACCACTGGCTCTTCCCGTCGCACCCGAGGCCGGTCACCTTCCGCTATCGGGCCGTCAGGGCCTGGTCCGAGCTCAAGAAGCAGCACATCGTCCTCACGCTGCGCGTGATCAGGGACGCGCCGGAGGGCCAGGTCGACTACCGGTTCCTGATCGGCACAGAGGGGACCGAGCCGTACTGCCGCGAGCTGACGCGCGATCCCGAGCTGGAGGAAGCGGTCGAGGCGGCGCCGGAGCCGGAGTCCGTGCCGGAGCCGGAGTCCGTGCCGGAGCCGTTGGTGGTCGACCGCTGGAGCTACACCTCCGACGGCGTGAAGGTCCCGGGTCTGATGACCCTGTCGAACAGCCGGATGTCGCATCCCGGCTACGGCGGACAGCAGGGGGAACCGCCGACGGTCAAGGTCGGCGTGATCCTCCGCTGCGAGCCGATCGACGCTGCGGGCGGCGGCTCTGCGCTGCGGGCGGCGTTCTCCGACTTCCTCCAGACGGCGGCCTTGGATGACCTCGTGCGATCCCTGACGCACGTGCCGGCGGACGCGTCATGGACGAAGCTGGCCGGCCGCGGAACGCTGGTCCTTGAGTCTGTGCTCACGACGGGCGACCCGATGGACGGTGCCCCGATCGCCTCTGCGCTCTTCCTGTCTCCGTCTGGTGCGCACATGAGCGGGCACCCGGAGCGGACGGCGACTCTCCTCCTGCAGGTCCAGCCGCAGACGGCCGACGGGCAGGTGCCGCCGGCCTCGGATCTGGCGACCTGGCACCAGAGAATCGTTCGGGCCCTCGATATCCCGGGCGCCTTCGCCGACTTCCTGTCCAAGGGCCTCGGCCTGGCCACCTTCGGGACTCCTCCGGCTCAGTTCGGCTTCTGGCTGGAGAGCCAGAACCCGCTGTCGGCCATGGTGGACACCACGGGCCTGGAGACGTTGGCCGGGGCCTGGTTCTCGAACCAGTTTCAGGGTTGGGCCTACGCCGACCCGGACGGCAAGCCGGCCGCCGGGGTTGCCCGCGACCTGATGGTCCACCTGTGCGAGTACGGCTTGAAGTTGGACAACTTCGAGTCGGCACTCCCGGCAGGAGTCGCGTAGCTGGGAGAGCGCCGAGCACTCGCCGGCGGCTCCACCGGATCCGGTGGTCCCGGGAGGTTCCGGCGGTGGTTCCGGCAGAGCCGGTGGCGGCGCGTTCCGCGTGGTCGCTGCTTCCGGTGCAGGTTCCGGATCGAGCCGGGAGGTTCCGCCGACCGGAACCTGCGGCGGCCGTCCGGAACCTGCACCGGAACCTCCTATCGACCCCTGACCTTGGTTAATAGCAATGTTCATGCGAAGAGGACTCCCACGGGTGGGAGTCCCCTTCGCATTCGTCGCCGTCGGTGTTCAGGCGGCGTCGGTGTCCTCGGTGTCGACATCCAGGTTGGCGGCGAGGCCGGCGGCCAGGCCGTGGCCGGGGTGACTCTCCAGGCGGCGGCGCCGCCGGTTGTAGCGCTGGGTGGTGCGCGGGTCGCGGTGGTCGGCGGCGTCCTGGACGTCCTGGAGCGGGGCGCCGTTCTCCAGCGAATCGGTGATCCCGCCGTGCCGCAGCACGTGCGGGTGGATCGAGTCCTGCTGCGGCAGATCGGCCCGCTTGGCGAGGCGGCGCAGGCACTTCCACACCTCGGCCTCGGCCAACCGTCGGCCGGTGCGGGTGATGAAGATCGGGCCGGTGGTCCGCTCCCCTATATAGGTGACCAGCGCGTCAAGGGCGAGCGGCGGCAGCGGCTTCGCCGACTTCCGCCCGCCCTTGACGGTGACCACCAGGACGTAGTGCCCG
This sequence comes from Streptacidiphilus sp. 4-A2, assembly GCA_014284505.1. GTDB lineage: Bacteria > Actinomycetota > Actinomycetes > Streptomycetales > Streptomycetaceae > Streptacidiphilus. The sequence continues at coordinate 34,067 of JAAFYY010000004.1, forward strand.
CGGTCGTAGCGCAGGTCCTCGACGTCCAGCGCGAGCAGCGAGTCCACCCGCAGGAACAGCACGTACAGCAGCACGACCAGGGTGTAGGCGCGCGCCGACAGGGCGCGGGCGGCGGCGATCAGGCGGCCGGTCTCCTCCGGGGTCAGGCCCTCGGTGTCGGAGTGGTCGGGGTCCACCGAGGGCCGCAGCACCTCGGCGAACGGGTCGGCGTCGACGTCGACGGCGGGCAGCCGCACGGCGTAGACGTAGAAGGAGGAGCAGGCCGACAGGATGTTGGCGCGCGAGGCGTCCGAGCGCGGCCTGCCGGTGGCGGCCATCTCGCCGTAGGCGCCGCCCTTGACCCGGACCAGGGTCGGCGCCTTCTCCATCCACCGGGCGAAGGCGTCCGCCAGCGGGAAGCCGACGGACAGCGGGTGGTGGCCGTGCTCGCGGGCGTACGCCTCCCACACCCGAAAGCCCCGGGCGTAGGTGCGCCGGGTGTTCGCGGACTTGAAGCGGGCGATCCATCCACCGGCGGAGTCCGGCAGCGGGTCGTCCGGGCCGTAGCGCTCGCGCAGCTCGTCGGCCAGGGCGCGGGCCTCGCTCGGCCAGTCGTCCCTGGGATCGAGCGGGGCGGCGGGCACGACCGCGCCCGCCGCCCGCACCGCCAGCTCGGTCACCGGCGGGCCGTCCGCTGGTCGTGCTCCAGCAGCGCGGCGCGCTGGACGGCGGCGTGCTCCCACTCGGCGGTGGACGGCTCGGCGTCCTCCGGGCTGCCGTTCAGCAGCAGCGGCGCCACGGCGGCGACGGCGTCCGGGGCGGCGAGGACCGGCAGCGGCAGCGGGTCGACACCGTCCCAGGCGGGCTCGGAGTGCTCGTCCAGCGGGACGAAGCCCCAGCCGTCGGGTTCGGTCCAGCGCAGCTCGACACCGTGACCCCACCACACGTCCGCACGCACGGTCCGGGGGACCGTGCCGTCCGGCCGGGGCTCCGGCGCGTAGGGGCGGAAGAAGTAGCAGGCCGCCATGCCGTCGTCGCTGTCGTAGGTGTACCACTCGACCGGCTCGGCGTCGGCGGCCACCAGGGCGGCGTGCACGGCCTGGGCGTACTGCTGGTGCGGCAGCGGGCCGGACCCGGCGGTCGGCGGGATGAAGTAGTTGTTCATCGGTAGTCGTACTCCAGCAGTTCCAGGGCGGGATGCCCGGCGGTGCCCACTCGGGGCGGAAGTCGGGGTGCTCGCGCCATCCGCCGGCGGTGTACCGCAGGGCCATGCCGATGCCGTCGATGAGCCCGGCGTCCTTCCCGTCCAGGGAGTGGTCGCGGTACTCGATCAGCTCGCTGTGGGCCATCAGCTGGGCGGTCAGGCCGTTCAGCAGCGGGTCCAGGACGTGGCCGCGCCTTTCCTGCTCCTCGTGGATCCGGGCCGCGAGGAACTGGTGGAGCTGTGCGTACTGGGCGGCTTGCAGCTGCCAGTGCTTGGTGATCCTCACGACAGCTCGACCTCCGTGTATCCGTCAGCGACCAGGCCGCGCTTGACCGCGTCGGCCTGGTCGCGGAGCGCCTGATAGTCCTCGCGGGTGCCGCCCGCCCTGCCGTCGATGAGGTCCTTGGCGAGCTCCAGCGCCTGGTCCTGGATGACGCTGTGGACACAGACGTACTCGGTCAGGGTCATCCGCGCGCCGCCCGCGATCTCGGAGCGGCGAGCCTCGGCGTCGGCCAGGTTCTTGGTCGCGGCCTCCAGCTCGGCCCGGCGCCGGTCGACCTCGCCGTTGAAGTAGGCGACAACGGCGGCCTTGGTGGTGGCGACGTCCTCGGTGGTGGCGGTGGATTTCTTCTTGGTGGCCATGGGTCCGACCCTATCGGCAAGAGGGATGGATAACGGTCATTATCCTTCCCTTTCCCGGACGCTCAGCCAACCGGGTGATCCGGCCCGCGCGGGGCTTCCCGGCGGGCCGGGCGGCTCGTTGCGCAGCACATGAGCGAGGAAGACAAGGACAGGCCCATCACGACCGCCATGGCGGCCATCACGGCGGAGCTGCTGGATCTGGACCACGGCGTCGTCTGGAGGTGCGCCACCTGCCCGATGCAGTCCTACTGGATCCACGGGACCGTCGCCGGCGCCCGGCACGACGCCCTGGGCCATGTGCTCGCGGTCCACCAGGACGACGTCCACGGCGCCGAGATGACGCTGGCGCTGGCGCACATCGGCGAGAAGCAGTTCCGCCAGGAGTACCGCGAGGCGCTGGAGAAGGGGACGGTGATGGACCAGTCCTGGGGCGAGGAGATCCCGCTGTCGCCCGCCGACGCGCTGGACACGGTCTGCACGGCCCTCGGCTGCCCGGCCGAGGCCGCGCACCAGGATTGTTGGTAGCCCATGTCCTGCGACTGAAGGCCGGACTGACCGTCCAGCTGCACGACGGCCGTGTCACATTGGAGTCGTGGCCCGAAGGACCGTGCGGCGGTGCGCTCAGTGCGGGATGGAGCTGCCGCCGGGCAGCCGCCGCACCCGCCGGTTCTGCTCGGCGCGCTGCCGGACCCGGTGCTGGCGGGAGTTGCGGGCCCGCCGCGCGCAGATCGAGAGCGGCGGCGAGGCCCTGCGTGCCGTGGTAGAGGGCCGGCCGCACCCGTGGCCCCGGCACCACTGCCCGGAGTGCGGTGCCCGCTGGCACTACGGCGACGCACCCGCCTGGAACCACAAGCGGGCCGACGCGGCGTACTGCTCGCCGCGCTGTCGGACCCGGGCCTGGCGCAAGCGCCGTACCGTTCAACAGGCGTCACCCGGTGACGCCTCTGAGTGACGCTACGGGGCCCCCGGGCCGCGACTGCGCCGCCCGTCCCCGGATCACGCCCCGGCCCGCCACACCACCGCTCCCCGCCAAGACCTTCCCAACCGCGCCCGGCCCCGCCCAATCCAGACCACCACCACCCCAACTTCTCCATCACCAACAGCCTTCACCACCACCCTGACAAACCACCCCACACCACGACACATCACATCAGACCGACCAAGACCACCACACACCAACCCACACAACCCACGCTCTCTCTCGCTCCACACCACCCACTTTTTGAGGGACGATGAGAGTGGGTGGTGTGGAGCGAGAGAGAGCGTGGCCCCAGCTCAGAACGGGTCGTCGTCGCAGGTCAGCTGACACCCCAGTGAATAGGCAGATGACACCCGGGGCCGACCTCGCCGTACAGGTCCGCGCACATGCCGCCGTACAGGTCGGCGTACACCCGCGCCGGATTCGCTGGCGGCCGGTCCCTCCCGAGTCCGAGGCTGATCCGCCGGAGCTCCCGGTCGACCAGGCCGACGACGACCGGCCGGGCGGACGGGTCGTGGCGTTCCGGCTCAAGGGTCCGCGGCGACGCTGAGCCGCCGCACCCGCCCGTGCGGGACGCGCCGGGGCGGGCCCGCGGCGACACGCCGACGGCAAGGGGAAATGCGTCTTTGTCCTGGGAAATGCGCCGGGGTGCGGCCGGTCGGCGGCCCGGTGCGGCCGGTCGGCGGCCCGGTGCGGCCGGTCGGCGGCCCGGTGCGGCCGGTCGGCGGCCCGGTGCGGCCGGTCGGCGGCCGCTTGTCCACTCGACGCCGCACTCGGGCGGGAGACCCCGGCGGTGCCCCGAAGTGATCACGATTGGGCAACGGAGCTTTTCCGTGGATCTACAGGCAGGGCAAGGGTCTGGCCAGGGAATCGACGGTGGGCAAGGGGTGGTCCGTCCATGGATCGGTGGCGGACGGGTTTGTCCATAGCGGCGCGGGGCGGTTGGGCGGCCTGGTGCGGCGGGTTTTGGCAAGACGTTGGGCAAGGGGGCTGTGCCTCGATGCGGGTGCGCCGGTGCGGGACCGCTCCGGCGCACCTTCGAGCAGAGGAGTCCCGCCGTGGACCAGCAGGACCAGCACGCCGACGCACCGCACCCGGTCGAGCGCACCGACCGCACCGGCGCACCGCACCCGACCGAGCGCACCGCACCGCCGCACCACGCGCCCGCACCCGCCCCGGCCGGCCCCGGTGCGGGTGCGCCGGACCCGTCCGGGGAGCCCGTCCGCGAGGCCTCGGCGGCCGCCGAAACCAGGGTCACCGCCAGGGTCATCCCCGTTGGCGGGCCGAACGGCTCCGCCGCAGGCCAGCGGCCGTTTGGCCAGGGTCGTCGCCGTGGTGACTCCCCTTCTTCTCCGTCACCTTCTGCTGGGTCGGCTCGGAGGATCAGGGCGGAGGTGCTGGAGCTGCTGTCGGTGGTGCGATTGGCCAGGCCGGAGGATCTGCGACGGGTGCTGACGCCGGGGGCCAAGAAGCCGAGGTACGTGAATCGTGCGCTGCGTGATCTGCTGACGGTCGGGTTGGTCGGCCGTGAGCGAGTGGGTCGCCGGGGTTTTGTGTGGTTCCTGACGGGGTCCGGGCTGGCCGCCGTCGCCGCCTCCGGGGACAAACCGGACATCCGTCCGCGTGAGTCGACCGGCGCCAGGGTGGCCCGGTCCAACGTGGTGGACCACGCCCTGGCGGTGACCGAGCTGGTGACGCTGATGGCCTCGCACCGGGTCGGCGGGGTGCGCGACTGGCAGCTGGAGCGGGCCCACACCTTCGGCGGACGCACCGTCATCACCGACCTGGTGCTGCACGTCCCGCACCTGGACCCCTCGGCGCTGCTGGTCGAGCTGGACCGCGACACGATGCGCTCGAGCGCGATGGGCCGGAAGCTGGAGCTGTACGCCGCGTACGAGGCGGCGGAGAAGGGAGGGGCAGCACGGCACCATCGGGCGCACGACGCCGTTGTGGCGCGGGCTCTACCGCGGCACGCGGTTCCCGCCGCTGCTGGTCGTCGTCGATGGCGTCGACCGGGCGGGCCTGGCCCGGCGGACCGACCTGCTGCACCGCGTCGCCACCGCGCTGCCCCGGCCGCGCTACGAGGACCTGAGCCTGCGCCTGGCGGTCACCTCGCTGGAGCTGCTGCGCGAGCAGGGGCCCCGGGCGGCGGTGTGGACCCGGGTCGGCCACTACCGCCCCGGCGAGGTCGTGGGCCTGACCGCGTTCGCCCGCCGCCGGTAGTCCGCACCCCCGCCGGCACCCGGGCCAGCAGTGCCCGGCGTTGCCCGGCGCGAACGGGGCTCCGCCACCGGGCCCGCTGTCCGCGCCGGGTGACGCCGGGCCCGGCCTGGGGTGCAGGGGCGCGGCAAGCGGCCCCTGCCCCACAGGCCCCGCCCCCGGCCGTGACAGCGGCCACCGCCCGAGGGCGCCCGGACCGGCCGTCCGGCGCCTCATCCGAGGGCCGGTTCATGAACACGCCGCAGGTCAGATCCTCGGGCCCTTGCGGCCCTGCGAGGGCGACTGCGGCGGCTGGTAGCCGGGCTTCGGGTACTGCTTTCCGTACGCCCTGCCGAGCCGGGCCTGCGTCGCGGCCTGCTGGTCGGCGGAGTCCTTGGCCCGCGCCTGTTCCTCGGCGCGCTGGCGCTGCGGTGACAGCGTCGAACGGATCTCCAGCTCCGCGCGCAGCAGCACCACCGTGTTGCCGAGCTTGTCGGCGGTCTTGTGCTGGGCGGCGGCCTCCTTGCGCAGCGTCTCGACCGCCCGCTGGTCCTGCGCGGACCAGGGGCCGGCCGCGAGGTCGGCGAGTTTGCCGCGCAGTAGCGCGGCCTGCGCGATGGCCTCGGACGGCTTGGCGACCAGCTCCACCACCACCGTCTTCGGGTCGATCACCTTGATCGCCTCGATCAGCAGCTTGTGCCCGGCGCGGCGTTCGTCGTCGGCGGTGTCGCGGTACTTGGTCGCCATGTCGCCCGCCAGCCGGGCCTCCGTGCGGGCGTCCTTCGCCTTCTTCTCCTGGTCCGCGCGCGAGGTGCCGGCCAGCTTGAGCCTCCACGGCTTGCGTGCGGCCTGGCCGTCGGCGGCGGTCGCCGCCGTGCGTGCCGCCTCGGCGACCTTGTACGCCGCCTGCTCGGACTTGAGCGCCCGGTGGGCCAGGTCGTAGTGGGCGGCCACCTGGTCCAGCCATCCGCCGATCAGCTGGGCCCGGGTGTTGCCGTCCGTGCTGTCGGTGCCCAGCGAGGCCTGCGCCTCCTCGGCCCGGCGCTCGGTGGCGCGGGCTTCGGCGCGGGCGGCGGCGGCCAGCGTCTGGGCCTTGGCGATCTCCGGTCCGAGCTGGCGGGTACGGACGTGGCCCATCGGCCGTGCGGTCCACGACGGCACCGTCCGGTCGATCCGGATCTGCTCGCGCGCGGCCAGGGCTTCGCGCCGGGACTGCTCGATGGCCTCGCGCTGCGCCCGGTCCAGCTGCTCGGGCTGCGGGAGCGCCTGCCCGGCGGGCTCGACCGGGGGAGCGACGGCGGCGGCCTGGTCCTCGCGCTGGACGTCGACCCGGCGGGCCAGGTCGTCGGCGTCCACCGCCTCCGGGCCCGGTTCGGCGCTCGCCGCCGGGGCGTCAGCGGTGCGCTGACGCCAGGCCGCGAGCAGGTCTGCGGCGGCGTCGGCGGCAGCCGGCTGCGGCTCGGCGGCCCGCTCGACGGCGGGCTCGGCCGGGGGCTGCAGCAGGAAGTTGCCGTCCCCTCAGCCGTCGCCGCGGTCTGCTCGCGCACCGCCGTGGCGGTGCCGCCGCCGGGCAGCGGCGGATCCACCGGCCCCGGGGCCGGACGCCTGCCCGCACCGCGGCGGGCGCCGCCGTCCGGCTCGGCGTCCGGGCGCGGCCGCCCGGCGACCTGGTCGCTGATCATCACGTCCGGCCGGTCGGCGTCCAGCCGCTCGCCGTAGGCCGCGACCGCCGCGCGAGCCGCACCTGGTCGTCCTCGGGAGCGCCCAGGCGGGCCCGAACCTCGGGCTCCTCCAGCGACTCCAGCGGCAGCCACAGGTCGGTGCCCAGCCGGGCCCGGGTCAGCGCCGGGTAGAGGGTGTAGGAGTCCGCGCCGACCCCGGCGACCAGCGCCCGCTGACACGTCAGGCCTTGCGCGAGGGCGATCGTCATGGCGTAGGCGTGGGACACCGCGCCCTGCTGCAGCTGCTGCGGGGTGAACCACGCCGCCTCGGTGACGGTCCGGCCGGGGCCGGAGGTGCGCTGCCACTCCACCAGCACCCCGCGCCGGGAGTCGGCCTGCAGCACCACGCCGCGGTAGCCGTTGAGGACGTCGACCTCGCCCACCCCGCGCCGGGCCCGGGTAGTCGTTGACCCGCAACCGCACCAGGTCCCCGACCGCCACGTCCAGGCGGCCGCCGTCGGCCAGGGCGAAGGCGACATCGTCGGCGAGTTCGCCGTGGCGCGGCGGATCGCCCGCGCGCCCTGGTTCAGCACGTCGACGTCGCGGTTGCGGGCGGCCAGCAGCAGCAGGCTGCGCAGCTGCTCGTGCGGGTCGGACCACTGCCCGCGCTGCCGGTCCCAGGCGGCGAGCATCGCCTCGGCGGACTGCTCGGCGGTGTCGGTGGCGTGCACGCGGCCGTTCGCGGCGAGGTCGCGCAGGGCCTCGGCGCGGTCCCCGAGCCGCCACTTCTCCAGCGTCGCGCGCTCCTTCGCGTCGACCTGGCGGCGGTTCTCGGTGAGCGACAACCCCTTCACGATGCGGTGGACCTCGGCGAATCCGCCGCCGATGCCGATCGGCTTGAGCTGCTGGTGGTCGCCGACCAGCACCACCTGCGTGCCGGTCGTCCACGCCTGCGCCAGCAGCACCGCAAGCGCCCGGTCGTCCACCAGCGCGGCCTCGTCCACCACCAGGACGTCGACGCCGTCCAGGCCCTCGCCCTCGCGGATGCGCTGCAGCCAGCGGGCCACGGTCGCCGACTCGATGCCGGACTCCGCCTGCAGGTTCTGCGCCGCCACCGCGTACATCGCGGCCCCGGCCACCGTCTTCCCGTGCTCCTTCCACACGGCGTTGGCGCCCGCGAAGATGACCGTCTTGCCCGCGCCGGCCAGGCCCTCGACCGCGTCCACGCCGCACTGCCCGGTCAGGATCCGCTCCAGCACGGCGCGCTGCTGGGCGCTGTAGGCGATGCCCGCGCGCAGCTCGTGCCCGGCCAGGCCCTGCTCGACGGCGGCCGCCTCGACCGCCGCGCGCAGCTGCTCGCCGATCCGCACCCGGGCCTGGGTGCGGATCGTCTCCTCCGCCTCCAGCACGTCGGCGGTGGTGTACCGGTCGGTGTTGGAGTGGTGCGAGGCGTGCAGGTCCCGCAGCGCCACCGGGTAGCCCTCGGCCCGCAGCACCGCGTCGGTCAGCGCCTCCAGTTCGCCCGGCACCAGCAGCCCCGGCGGCAGCGCGGCGGCGACCTCGGCGAGCGCCTGGGCGCGGTCGAACGCCTTCGTCCCGGCGGTCAGCCCGGTGTCCGGGTCGAAGACGACAGCGGCGATCTGCTGCGGGTCCGGCAGGTCCAGGCCGGTGCCGGCGGGCGGCGGGCCGGGCATCGCGGCCGCCAGGATGTCGGCCAGGCGCTGCGCGCCGCCGCGGCCCTGGCCGTCGTTCAGGACCGCTTCGGCGTTGTCCTTCCACGCCGCCAGGACGTCGGTGGCCTCGATGTCCTGCTTGGCCTCGCGGGTCTGCGCGGCCACCAGCCGGCGCTGCGCGGAGGTCTGCTCGGTGCCGCCCTCGGCGAGGATCTGGCGGTTGCGGCGGGAGAACTCGGCCGCCAGCTCGGGCGGGATCGCGGCGACCTCCACGTCTTCTTCGCCGGGTCGTACTCCCACTGCGTGCCGAACTCGGCGGTCATCTTCGTGCGGAAGAGGGCGAACGCAGCTCCTCGATGGCGCGCGAGTGGCGGCGGTAGTCCCGTCCGCCCGACGCCGGCACCCGCCAGGTCCCGTCCTCGCAGTGAACCATGTGCGCCAGCACCATGTGGATGTGCAGGTGCGGGTCGCCGACGGTGCCCTCCACCGGCCGCGCGCCGTGGTGGATGTTGAGCCAGCCCAGCGGGCCGGTGGTCCCCACCCGCTCGGCGAGCCGTCCCTCGCCCTGCTTGCCGGTGACCCCGTAGGAGCAGGCGGACCACACCAGCTCACCCGACTCGTGCGCCGACTCGACGAACAGTCGCTCGATGCGGGCCTGCGACTCGGCGTCGGACAGTCCCCACAGCAGCGCGCGGACTTCGCAGCGTTCAGGGAGACGTC